>CAYRZL010000086.1:0-10318 GCA_964428795.1 uncultured Lachnospiraceae bacterium
GGATAACGTCCGGTGGAGGCGACTCCAAGGATAGTGCAACAGAAATGTACCGCGTTAGCAATGAGCCATGCGCAGACCACGACAGAGGAGGAGCGGTAAGCTTGCTTACCGGCGACGAGGAATGTCGGGGGAGGCATATGGCGAATGCCGTGTAGTGAGATTCGTTGTACGAATCGAACTACCGCATGGCTCATTGCTAACGTAAGGGTGGAAGGGCAGTGTAAGAGACTACCGCCCTCCCGGTAACGGGAGGGGCATATGTAAACCCCATCCGAAGCAAGACCGAAACAAAGCGTTGACGTGGCCCGCCAGCTTTAGGTAGGTCGCTTGAAGCAACTGGCAACAGTTGTTCTAGATAGATGATCATCCACGACATAACCCGGCTTATCGTCTTGCTCATTTTGTTTATTCTTTAATTTTGTTTACATGAAAAAGTGTTCCATGCAGAGGATGTTTGCATTGTCTTTTGCAAATTTTAGCACTCTTTGTCATAGAAAATAGGAAAATGGTCAATATCTCCTTCATTCATCCAGTATCTCTCTCATCACGTCAGAAATGATGGAGATATTAGCATTAAATACGAACATAGCCAGTAGAGGGTCCTTTCCATGATCTCTTTTTTCGTGATTTTCCCCACTTTTTGGTCTATTATCGCTTTTATCCGGTCAGGTTTTGATAAAGATCTGTTTTTCAAGTTCGCTTTATATAATCAAATCTTCGCATAAGAATCTCCTTCATTTTCGTTTTATCTCCATCATTTTAATGCAAAATGATGGAGATTCCAATAGATCTGTTTTGTCTCAGAGAAAAATAAAAATGTTGATAATGTACAGTTCGTTATCAAAACTTCTGCAATCGAAAAAGAGGAAATTAACAGTTGATGCTTGCAGCGGCATATACTGTCTGAAAGGGAACGCCATGTTTTTTTGCGGCACATACCACGTCATCATACTCCGGTTTACACTTTTTGATGCCATATCCGGTGCTGATTTTGATACGGATATCTCCATAAGGTGTCTGAACTGTTTCATATGCGCAGGTCAGTGTTTTTCTGGTGCACATTTTAGTGCGGACACCTCTCGTGGCAGTATGGGTGAGCATCATGAGCTCAAAGGTATCCTGCATTTCTGGTGTACACAGACAGGTAAGCATAACTGCCGGGCGGTTCTTCTTCATTCCGATGGGCGTGGTAAATACATCCAGCGCACCTGCATCCAGCATGGCATCCATAACAGCGCCGATGGCTTCCGGGGTCATATCATCCAGATTACAGGATATTTCTGCAATTTCATCTTTGTGTTCCTGTTCGGCTGTTTCACCCAGAAATGCACGGATACAGTTTGCCATCTCAAAGTCTTTCGTACCAAGTCCGTAACCGATCTTTTCTGTAATCATCATCGGCATATCGCCAAAGGAAGAAGCAAAATATCTGAGCAGAGCAGCTCCGGTAGGGGTGCACAGCTCTCCGTCAAAATGTCCGTTATAGCATGGAATGCCTGCAAGGATTTCGGCAGTGGCAGGCGCCGGGACAGGCAGGATCCCGTGGGCACAGTGCACATGTCCGTTTCCGACACAGACGGGAGATGCTATGATATGATCCACGCCCAGCAGATGGATCAGATAACAGCATCCTACCACATCCGCAAGGGCATCCATGGTACCTACCTCATGAAAATGAATCTGATCCAGCGTGGATTGATGTACTTTGCTTTCCGCTTCTCCGATCAGACGGTACACATATCCGGCATTTTCCTTTACTTCCTCCGGCAAATCCAGATGGCGGATCAGATGCAGGATATCGTTATAGCTGGTATGGCTGTGACTGTGATCATGAGTATGGTGATGCTCCTGTTCGTGTTCATGATTCGAATGCCCGTGATCGTGTGTGTGAGAAATATCATGCATATGCTCAGCTTCTTCTGTATTGTGTATATGCACATGTATTTTAGTTCCGGTGATACCGCATTTTTTATCATCTGCTGCGGATATTTTTACGCCCGGAATACCGAGGTGATTCATTTTTTCCAGAAATCCCTGTTTATCTTCCAGCAATTCATAAAGGGCACCCATGAGCATGTCGCCGGCTGCACCCATTTTACATTCCAGATATAATGTCTTCATAAATTCCTCCTATAACGACCATTAAATTTATTTATATGAAATATGTTTTCGTATAGTATACAAAAAAAATCCGGGTTCGTAAAGAAATAGCGAAAGATACGATAATAATTTATGTAAACGAAGTGCGTTCGGGCAAAGTGCATATGGAAGCGATAAAATAGAGTGAAAATTATGCAATATTACCCAAAAAATGTCTGCCGGTTACCATGTGGTGTTGCTTAAAATAGTAGATTTTCAACTTCACACTTTAATTGACAAAGGTGGAAAATAATGCCATAATCCAGACTGAGCTTGTGAAAACAATGAAGTGAATCTATATGCAAGAAAGGATGATAGACATGAGTGAAAGAAGGATTCAGCTCAACGCTACAGACGAGGTAAAAGAGTTCGTCAACGCAGCAGCGAACTGTGATTTCGATATCAATATGCACTATGAGAGAGCTATTGTGGATGCAAAGTCTTTCCTTGGCGTATTGAGTTTGGGACTTTCCAAAATCGTGACAGTTCGTTACGGCGGAAACAATCATGACTTCGAATGTCTTCTCTGCAAATATGCAGTAGCTTAATTGCCAGGCATGCGAAAGAAAGCTCCGGTGGAGTTTTCCTTTGGTAATTTGGATATATAATTAAAAACTCGTCAGTAGGAGCGGGGCATCTGTCTGGATGCCCCGCTTTGTCGCGTTATTTTTAGAATCGTCTTTGCTTCTTTGATGTAATGATGTATAATAATAGAAATTGTGCTTTGGAATGTGTAATGATTGGAGGAAGACGATGGAGCAGATTTTTATTTCAAGTATTACGATAGATAAGGTACGTCATTTGGAGAATATAAAGGTGGATTTGTCCGAAAAGCGGATGAAGCATCTGCTGCTCACTGGAAAAAACGGAAGCGGAAAAACCAGTCTTTTGGATGCAATAGCGGTTTTTTTAAATTCCATCACCAAATCCAATGATCCGATGGAAGCGAAAATATGTCTGGAAAAAGATATAAATAATTTGAAATACCAGATGAATCATAATGTGCCGGAATATCAAATTGCTGAAACAAAAAAGAGAATACAGCATTTTGAAAATAGGATTCAAAAATCCACAAATGGTATTATGCTGAAACTTAATTGTGGCTTGGATTGTACCAGATCTATGTTTGAACAAGGTGAATTTATTGTCGCTTATTATAAGGCGGAACGGGTGTTTCAGGCTGCTGTGCCCCGGCACGTAGAAAAGATTACCTTAAAAAGTGATTATTCTATTACAGATGCTCCGAGAGAAGATTTTATTAAATATCTTTTAGATTTGAAAATGACGCAGGCGTTAGCCATAGCCAATGGGAAAAAGGAAAAAGCAAATCAGATAGAAGTGTGGTTCAATCAGTTTGAAGAATTGTTGAAAAAGATTTTTGAAAGTGAATCTGCAAGACTGGAATTTGATGAGGATACTTTCGGGTTTCAGATTCGTGTTGATGGGCGGGAACCTTTTGATTTCAATACCCTTTCCAGTGGTTATGCTGCAGTATTGGACATTGTTGTTGATCTTATTATGAGAATGGAAAGCCGGACAAACAGGGTATTTGATTTTTCTGTTCCGGGCATCGTTTTGATCGATGAGATAGAGACGCATCTTCATTTGGAGCTGCAGAAAAAGATTTTGATTCTTTTAACAACTATTTTCCCGAATGTCCAGTTTATAGTGACAACACATTCGCCATTTATTTTAAATAGTATGGAATGTGTGGTGATCTATGATCTGGAAAAGAAATTGATGGTCGAGAATGGATTAGCGGACGTTCCGTATGAGGGAGTTGTGAAAGGATATTTTGATTCGGATACGTTGTCTATGGATCTCAGGAAAAAGTATGACAGATATAAAGAACTGGCTGTAAAACCAAAATTGACAGACAATGATTTTGAAGAGATTGCAGAATTGGAGCTTTATCTGGATGAGATACCTGATTATCTGGCAATAGATATTACGACTGAATATCAGAGAATGAAGACGGAGTTAAGACACAGGGAGGATATTTGATGGTAAAAGTAAATCGTACTTTTCCGGCTCCGCCATCTTTGGAAACAGAAGCAAAGAAAAAGAATGGAAGTTATTCTGAACCGGATGTAATCGAACAGTTGAAAAAAGATTTTCATAATAAATGCTATATTTGTGAGCTTGGTGATTTACAGGATCCTCAGGTAGAACATCTTTTACCTCATAAGAATGGAACATACCCGGAAAGAAAATATGACTGGAATAATCTTTTTTGGTCCTGTGGTCATTGTAATAGTGTGAAGAATCAGTCAAAATATGATGAAGGAATTATTGACTGCTGCAGGCAGGAACCGGAGGATATGATTGATTTCAGACTGCAGGATGAACGTATACAGGTTATTGCAAAAAATGAGAAGGATGATAAAGCGGTTCTTACAGCAAGGCTGATAACGGAGGTTTTTTGTTTGAAAAATACCGGAATAAGAGTGTATAGAAGTGAGAAAAGATTTAAGGAGTTGAATCAGGAAATGAATAAATTATATGATGCGCTTGAAGAACTGAATGCATATCCGGATTCAAAATTTGTTTTAAGAAAATTGAGAGCTCTTTTGAGAAGAGAATCACAGTTTGCCGCTTTCAAGAGATGTTATATAAGAGATCATAAAAATGTTTATCCACAGCTTATGGAATACATTGCATAGCCTGTCTGAAAAAATGTCCTTTTATCTGGAACAGATACTGTTATTGCGGGACAGATGCAAATATTTATGATGAGAGAGGAATGAGACAGAATGGATTCCGAAAAAATAAAGATCCGAATTTCCGTGCGCAATCTTGTGGAATTTATTCTGCGTTCCGGGGATATTGACAACAGACGGGGCCGAACTGCGGTGAAGGAAGCCATGCAGGAGGGGAGCCGCATGCACCGCAAAATTCAGCGGCGCATGGGAGCGGATTATCATGCGGAAGTCCCCCTGAAAATCGAACTGGAAAAAAGTCGTTATCTGTTTGTGGTGGAGGGAAGAGCGGATGGTATTATTATCCGGCCTGACGGTGTGATCATTGATGAGATTAAGGGTATGTATCTGGATGTAAACGGACTTGAGGAGCCCTTTTCTGTACATCTGGCACAGGCAAAATGCTATGCCTACATCTACGCCCTTTTGCATGAAGAGAAAAAAATGGGAATCCAGATGACCTATGCCAATCTGGATACGGAGGATATCAAACAGTTTCCGGAAGTGTATACCTTTGAGGAACTGGAGGATTTCTTTTTGGAGCTGGTAGCGGAATATGAAAAATGGGCGGATTTTCAGTATGAATGGAGACTGCTGAGGCAGGCGTCCATAAAAAATCTGGAATTTCCCTTTGCATACAGAAAGGGACAGAAAAAGCTGGCAGGAGATGTCTACCGCACCATTGCCAGAGAGAAGAATCTGTTTATTCAGGCGCCGACAGGTGTCGGAAAAACCATATCTACCGTGTTTCCAACGGTAAAAGCGGTGGGGGAAGGTCTGGTGGAAAAGATCTTTTATCTCACAGCAAAGACCATCACCGCCACGGTGGCAAAGGACACCTTCGACCTGTTAAAAAAGGGTGGTTATGAAAGCAAGGTGGTGACGATCACTGCAAAAGAAAAGCTGTGTGTCTGTGATGAGATGGATTGCAATCCGGTGAACTGTCCGTATGCAAAAGGACATTATGACCGGATCAATGACGCAGTATTTGACCTTTTAAATAAGGAACACGATTTTTCAAGAGAAAAGCTGCTGGCGCAGGCGGAGCAGTTTCAGGTGTGTCCCTTTGAGCTTTGTCTGGATGCCGCAACATGGAGTGATGTGATCATCTGTGATTACAACTATGTGTTTGATCCAAACGTTTATTTAAAACGCTTCTTTGCAGAGAATACAAAAGAAAACTATGTGTTTCTGGTGGATGAGGCGCACAATCTGGTAGAGCGGGGACGTGAGATGTACAGCGCTCTTCTTGTAAAAGAAGATCTGCTGCACATGAAAAAGCTGATTAAAAATCACAGTAAAAAGCTGGAGCAGCTATTGAATACATGTAACAAACAGATGCTGGAATGGAAGCGGGAGTGTGAGAAATTTGAGATCTACGACAATGTGGGACATTTCATTTTCAGCTTAATGCGGCTGGCAGGTGAACTGGATCTGTTTTTGCAGCAGCGTCCCGAATTTCCGGAGAAAAAAGAGGTGACTGATTTTTATCTGAATCTGCGTCATTTTCTGAATATGTATGATCTGGTGGATGAAAATTACGTTATCTACACGGGATTTGATGAAGCCGGGCATTTTTCCGTAAAGTTGTATTGCGTCAATCCTGCGGCGAATCTGCAGAGATGTCTGGATAAGGGGCGCAGTGCGGTTTTCTTCTCGGCTACACTGCTGCCGGTTCAGTATTATAAAAATCTGCTCAGCACAAAAGAGGACAATTACGCGGTTTATGCAGAGACGGTGTTTACGCCCGACCAGCATCTTCTGGCAGTGGGGCGGGATGTGAGCAGTCTGTACACCAGAAGGAATGAGGATGAGTTTGCCCGTATTGCGGAGTATATTTATCAGACCGTGTCTGTAAAAAAAGGTAATTATATCGTTTTCTTTCCCTCCTATCGCATGATGGAGCAGGTGTACGAAGCATTTTTAAAGAGAAGGCTGTCACATGATTCAAAGCAGGAAGGTGCGGTGTACGCAGAACGTGATAACATCGAGGTTATGATCCAGACCGTCAGCATGACGGAGCACCAGCGGGAGAGCTTTGTGGAGCAGTTTTCGGAAAAACGGGCAGGCTCGCTGGCAGCCTTTTGTGTGCTGGGAGGTATTTTCGGAGAGGGGATCGATCTGAAGGGTGAGCGGCTGATCGGTACGATCATTGTAGGAACGGGACTGCCTCAGATATGCGATGAACGGGAGATCTTAAAACAGTACTATGATAAGAAGAGCGGACAGGGGTTTGCCTACGCCTATCTCTATCCGGGTATGAATAAGGTATTGCAGGCGGCAGGACGGGTGATCCGCACAGCGGATGACAAAGGTGTGATCCTGCTGTTGGATCAGCGTTTTCTGCGCAGGGATTATCTGGAGCTTTTTCCGAGAGAATGGTCAGATTATGAAGTGTGCAGAGCCGAGACCATTTCAAAGACCATGCATGACTTTTGGAATCGCTGATCATTCTTCCGGCAGCAATTTCAGAAATTCTTCCGTGGATGCGGATATGGGAAGAGAAGGATTGACGGAGGCGACGATCTGTCTGGAAGGAATGTTTTCTTTCATTTTCAGCTTGTACAGATTTCGAGCCTCTTTTTCTATACAGAAATCCGGCACCAGTGCGATGCCAAGCCCGATCTTTGCCAGATCGATCAGAAGATCATTGCTGCTCAGCTCCGCATGGGGCATAAGCTCAAGCTGGTGCTGTAAAAAGAGATTTCTTAAAAACTCGCTGGTCGTGCAATTCCTGTCCAGCGTCAGAAGCGGATACTGACACAGGTCGGCAAGAGACAGTTCCCGGTTCTGCAAATCGAAATATTGCTGATTGGCAATAAACACATCTGAAAAATTACAGACAGTTTTTTGAATATAGGAATGATTCAGCCTCGCATTTGGAAAATTGGTAATGATCAAATCCACCTTTCCCTGTTCCAGCAGATCTACACAAGCCAGAGAGGTAGCGTTTGTCACCTTGATCGGTACGTCGGAAAATTTCCGGTGAAACTGATGCAGATAAGGGACGAGAAAATAGCGGCAGATCGTGTCGCTGGCGCCGATATGAAGCTGTCCAAGCCCAAGACTCCCACTGTCGGAAAGCTGGTTTTCCCCTTTGCGGATCAGGTTCATGGCGGGTTCGATATGTTTGTACAAAATCTGTCCTGCGGGAGTGAGCTGTACCTTTTTTGTACTGCGGATAAATAAGGTCTGATCCAGCTTTTGTTCCAGCGTTTTGACAGACTGGCTTACCGCAGACTGGGAGATGAACAGCTTTCTGCTTGCCTCGGAAAAACTCAGGGTGGAGGCAACATAGTAAAATACTTTATAAAGCTCAAGGTTGATATCCATAAACCGTCTCCTTTTCTCTCATTTGTATATATTTACAGTATAGCTTACGCTTATAAAAGCGTCAATTTAGTTTAGCAAAATTTATAAGTAAAGCACTTGAAAATAATCCATAAATCGGATATACTTGTGAACATAATCTAAAATTTTATTTTCTTATTTTCTGACATGACTGATGTGAGGATTATCATATCAGGACAATGTCTGTGCCTGAGCTTCCATATCAGATGGAGACAGGCTCGTATCACATTCGGATACAGGAATGTGTCAAATGAAAACAAATCATTTTAAAAAGTAGCAAAGGAAGTGATGCCATGGCAGAATCCGGCAGTTGGATCGGTGACCAGTATCGCATTATAAAGCGGTTGGGTAAAGGCGGGACATCTTCTGTTTATCTTGCGGAGGACAGACAACTGCATTTGCGTTGGGCAATAAAAGAAATTCCGGCATACGGAACGTTTGTCAAAAAGAGCACAGGTGTGTGGAATGAGATACAGATTTTGAAAAGACTGCATCATCCGCAGATTCCCCGGATCGTGGGAGTGATCTCGCAGGATCATTGTTTTTATGTAGTGATGGATTATATAGAGGGGGAGTCTCTGGATCAGATTCGCAGAAAAACAGAAAAAATGAGAGTTTCACAGATTATTGACTGGGCATTACAGTTGTGTGAGATTTTCGATTATCTGCACAGCCGAAAACCTCCCATCATCTATCAGGATGTAAAGCCGGAAAATATACTGCAAAAAGCGGATGGTACGCTGATGCTGGTGGATTTTGGAATTTCAGGATATTGCAGGTCCGGGGATGAAAACAGTCAGGTAAAGATGGGGACACCGGGATTTGCGGCGCCGGAACAATATGCAGGCGGAGAAATCGGCAGACAAACAGATGTCTATGGATTGGGTATGACACTGTATTGGCTCTGGAAGGGGAGGTTTCCCGGGGAAAAACGAGGGAAACGGGCATCCGGCCATGAAAGGGATCCCAGGCTGGATCGTATACTGCGCAGATGCACAGGAAAGAAAGTAAAATGCCGGTATCAGGATATGAGTAAGCTGAAAAACAGGTTTCTTTGGCTGCAGAAAAAAAAGAAAAAAGAACGTCTGCCCGGCGTGTGTGTCCGTCTGGCTCTTTTTACAGGGGCGTTTATATCCAGCGTGTTTGCAGCGTCAGGACACATAGAGGCCGGTTCGCAGGTAACCGGTCTGAGGGCCGGTTTCCTTCTGGCAGAACAGCAAAGAGAACGCTGCGAGGAGTTTTTGCACCGGATGGAAAAATATCCGGATGATATACAGAAAGAGCAGATGCTGCTCTCGTTTTTGAAAGAACATCCATATTGGGAGAAGGGATATGAAATACTTTTTTCTGTTTGGAAGCAGGATGGCAGGCTGGATGAGGCGGAGCGTACCCGGTTGGAGCAGCTTATGTATGATGTGAAAATGCAGATAAGTGACTCTGCCATTTATGGACGGGTGCTTTATCAGGTAGGAAGAATCTACTGGTACTATTATGAGCAGGAGGATCTTCGGATGCCTGCGGCGATAACATGGTTTGAGGAAGCGGCAGATGTTCTTTTGAACGGGAAAGAAAAGAAGCTGGCAAAGGTATATGTGCGTGTGGGAGCGTTCTATCGGAATCTGCCCGGTCTTGTCGCGGAGGGAAGAGAGAAGGGCGTTTATATGGAATTGTGGAACGATCTGGGACAGATGCGGGAAATGCTGCAGGAAGAGTGGGATACGGAGCATGTGATAGATGCAGCTCAGATGAAACTGGAATTTGGGCGGATTGCAGTCACTGCCGCAGAGAGTTACGGACAACACTGGATGGCGGAAGGAGTGTCTGAACCGGAAGTGCTGGAATTGCTTTTATGGGTGCGACAGGAGTGTGAGGCAGTGGAACCCTCCGGGCAGAATGGAGAGATTATAAAGGAATATGTGCTGGAACGGGCGCTGAAAACAGAACAAATGATAGAGGGAGGATCTTATGAGACGTAGATGGAAAAATATGGTATGGATATGGGCATTGCTGGGAGTGATGTGTCTGAACATGGGGCTGCCCGTTTGTGCGGCGGTGCAAAAAACGGAAGGCGACAGGATGGATACAGAGGTTCAGGAGCAGGAGAAGCCGGAAGAATCGGAAGAGCCGGA
>CAYRZL010000087.1:0-9984 GCA_964428795.1 uncultured Lachnospiraceae bacterium
TACATGGACACTTAATGAATGCGAGCAGAAGCGAAGCATGAATTTAGTGAACAGGATATAATATGACTACTTAGTAAGAAGGGAAGGTATTTTAGGATGGCAGATTTTAAATTTGAACCAATGAGAAGCCTCATTTATGTGGATGTTGCGAAAGAGGACTTCAGACCAAAATTACAGAGATGGCTTTATAAGACTCATGTTCCGGACAGTATTTCTCAGTTTGAGCCTTACGTGACCAAATATGCGTTTTATCCATCTTTCCCAATTCCGCCGGAGGGAGATCGTTTCGGTTATGCAAGAATGCAGTTGACGGAGCATCACTGGCTGGTGAGTGATTTGGATCCTCGTCTGGAGATCAAGGCGATTGCTGAGACGTTCCCGTTGGATGTTCTTGTATGGCAGGGAAATCTTCCTGAGGAAGCTCTCAATGGTGGACAGCTTCAGAGCGAGGGAGATGCAGGCAATGAGGCCCGCAAATCCAACAATGCAGAGGGGAAACCATTTATCTTTGCATTCCTTCCAATGTGGTGGGAGATGGACATCAAAGGAAAAGGCCGCACGATCGAGGATGGAGCAAACTATCGTTTCAATATGGCAATCGGATTTCCGGAGGGTGTTGACAAGGAAGAAGGAAAGAAATGGCTGTTCGAGAAAGTGATTCCGATTTTTGAGGCAGCTCCTGAATGTACGCGTATTCTTTGCAGCAATGTAAAGAAAGATATCAATGGATGTGTGATGGACTATGTTCTTGAGCTCTGGTTTGAGCATCAGTCCGGTTGGTACAAGGTAATGGTGGAGGATACCAAAGCTTTGGAGAAACCTGAATGGGCACAGCAGGATGCGTTCCCGTTCCTGAAACCGTATCACAATATCTGCAGTGCAGCAGTTGCTGATTATACACCGAGCAACAACCTTGCAAATTATCGTGGATATATTACCATGAGATAACAGATACAGTTTAAGAAATACATATTCGGAACCGATGGGATTTTCCTGTCGGTTCCTTTTGGCGGAGGGGAAAAGATGAGAGTAATGACACTTGGAAGTACGGGAATCACGGTACCGCAGAATGCCTTTGAAGCACTTCCTGTTCAGCGTGTGAGTATGGATGAGGCAGTTAAGATTCTGCGCAGAGCCTATGAGGGCGGTATGCGGTTATTGTATGCCATGTCTGGCAGGTATCATGATCAATCAGTGTGCCCGCATGTCCCTGATGCTGCGGCGTGCTCCAAGCGCAGGCTGGTTATCGGAGAACATGCAGGCAGAGATGAAAAAGATCGGGAATTGTCTGGAATGCGGTGCATGCATCAAAAAATGTCCCTATGAGCTGAATACACCGGCATTGCTGAAGAAAAATTATGAGGACTACAAAAAAGTCCTTGCAGGGGAAGTTTCTGTGTGCTAGTTGTTTCGAAACATTGCGATTTCTTCTTTATAAGGCGGGTAGGATTTCTTGGCATCCTGCTCGTCTTTTATGTATGGAGTTTCCAGAATTTTAGGTATATTCATAAAATCCGGGTGATGTACAATGTAATTTAAGGCATCAAATCCAATGTATCCTTTTCCGATATTTTCATGACGGTCTTTCCCGGCGCCACAGGGATTTTTGCTGTCATTGATATGAAAGACGGCGATCTGGTCTTTTCCGATGAGACGGTCAAACTGATCCATAACGCCATCAAAATCGTGGATAATGTCATAGCCTGCATCGTGGGTATGGCAGGTGTCAAAGCATACCCGGAGCCTGTCGTTGTATGTTACGCCATCGTAGATGGCTGCCAGTTCTTCAAAGGAACGTCCGATTTCGGAACCTTTTCCTGCCATGGTTTCCAGCACAATACAGCATTCGGTATCGGCAGTCAGCACCTCATTGATTCCCCTGATGATCTGATCTGTGCCTGCTTTTACGCCTTCTCCCACATGGGAGCCGGGATGTAAAACCATCACGTTGCTTCCCATGGCAGTGCTTCGCTCCAGTTCCAATGCCAGAAAGCGCACTGCGATTTCAAAAGTCTCCGGTTTTACTGTGTTTGCAAGGTTAATGATATATGGAGCATGAATGATAATATCATCAATGCCATGTTCTTTCATATATGCCCATCCGGCATCGATATTTAATTCACTGATATCCTTTCTGCGGGTATTCTGCGGCGCTCCGGTGTATACCATAAATGTGTTTGCACCGTAGGATGCAGCTTCTTTTGCAGAATTTAAAAACATGTCCTTACCGGACATCCCTACATGGGAACCTATTTTTAATGTCATAATTGAAATCCTTTCTGCATCCTTGTCAGATGCATCGTAATCCAGACAAGTGTAACATGATATGGATGTTTTCACAACTTTTTTACCTATATCTTGTAAAAATAGTTGCACCGAAAGGGGGAAAGTATTATTATGAAACAAAGGAATCGTTCAGAACAGCTTTAGCGGAATGAGGAGAAATCTATGGAAAATCAATTATTTACCAATGAACATATTTTAGCATGGCTGCAGTATTTTGCATCCGGCACCAGTATTGATCTGGAAAAAGTAAAGATTTTAGATATTACAAGAAAAAACAAGAATCTGATTCCGACTGTGGAATCTCATAAAACTGTACTTGTGTTTACTGAGGCAGGGCATCCGGATATCTTTTACCGTATGTGGAATGCCGGATTGGGAGATTGCGACGTATGGTACAATGAGGGCGCCGAGCCGGTAGGAGAGATCAAGCATGATAAGCTGATGAACATGATCAACCGGGGGATCAATGCATCCGCAGGTATGCTTATCATGAATCCGAACGCAAGAAATACATATAAGATCGGTATGTACAATTACAATTTTTCCCGCGGTTCCATTCAGTATGTGGGAAGTGAGATCCGTGCGGTGATCCTGAATAAGATGCATGTAGCTCTTCAGGATGATATCTGTGTCATTGGCGGTGAAAGTATTGCGATCGAAGCAGCAATTATTGCAAGTGAGGGTACTGTGATCGCTGTGGAATATAATCGCAGTGACCGGTCAACCATGGAGGAAAATATTGAGCGTTTTGGACTGAACAATATTTCGATTATCGATCATGTGGATGAAGATACGATGAAGGATATGCCGGTACCGTCACTGGTATTTCTGGTTGCATCCGCCAGCATGGAAAAGGAGATCGAGTGTCTGCTTAAAATGAATCCGCAGATTGAGATCGTTGTATATACGCTGGATTTCACGGTAGCTGCGCAGCTGCCAAAACTGTTGGAGAATTATGGCGTTCGTGATATCGAGGTAATCCAGATTGCTGTATCCAAGCTGAATCATAAAAATTCATTTGAACAGGAACCTGCTCCGTGGCTGATTTCAGGAAAAGCCATGTAACGGACGAAGAAAACATGTCTAATTTCCGAACATGTCTTGCATTTTTTGAAGTTAGGAGTATTTTTTGTTAAAACTTAATATTGGGGAGCTTGTATGACAGGCTGAGAGGATGGTATGACCATCGACCCATGAACCTGATTTGGATAATGCCAACGTAGGGATACAACATGCAGTGACACAAGCGGTAAGTTACCAGATCAGAGTAGCTTACCGCTTTAATTTTTCTGGAGGTGTATTTTATGGTCAAAATCAACGGAAGTAATTTGGATGTTGCGGGTTTAACGATTACGGAATATCTGGCGACTACGGATTTCGAGCCAAAGCGCATTGTCGTCGAGCGCAATGAGGAGATTGTGTGCAAATCCCAATATGCTGAAACGGTTTTGTGCGATGATGATGTTATCGAAATCGTCAGTTTTGTGGGAGGCGGCTGATATGGAATTTGCACAGGAAGCGTGGCAGAAAGCGTTGGAGCAAAGACACGGGAAAGAATTGCAGGATAGATATTCCAAAGCGACCGTTGCAATCTGCGGTCTTGGCGGTCTTGGATCAAATATTGCTATCGCTCTTGCCCGTGCCGGAATAGGCAAACTCATTCTTATTGACTTTGACCGGGTAGATCTTTCCAATCTCCATCGTCAGCAGTATAAGGCTGCGCAAACAGGAATGTACAAGACGGAAGCTATACTCGAAAATCTCAAAGAGATTGCTCCTTATCTTGAAGCCGAAATACATACCGTAAAAATCGACGAGGAAAACGCCGCCTGGCTTCTGCATTCTGCCGACGTTATCTGTGAAGCATTCGATAATGCCGAAGCAAAAGCAATGCTCACAGACACGGTGTTTGAAAAAATGCCCGACAAGTATTATGTTGCGGCATCGGGTATGGCAGGTTTTGGCTCCGCAAACACCATAAAAACACGGAAAATCACAAGTCGATTTTACCTGTGTGGTGATGAAGAAAGCGATGTAGTGGCTGAGGGAACATTATTTTCTTCCCGCGTGATGATCTGTGCAGCGCATCAGGCACACACCGTTCTGCGTATCCTCGCAGGTAAATATGAAATCTAAGAAAGGGATTCTATTATGAATAATGACAAACTGATTATTGGCGGACATGAATTTAACTCCCGTTTTATTCTTGGCTCCGGCAAATATTCTATGAATCTGATTGAAGCGGCGGTGAAGGATGCCGGTGCTGAAATCATCACACTGGCGGTGCGTCGTGCAAATACCAGGGACAGTGAGAATATCCTTGACTTCATTCCTGAAGGAGTGACTCTGCTGCCCAACACTTCCGGCGCTCGAAATGCACAGGAAGCAGTCCGTATTGCAAGGCTCGCCCGTGAGCTTGGCTGCGGTGATTTCGTTAAAATCGAAATTATGCGTGACAGCAAATATCTTCTCCCCGACAACCAGGAAACGATCAAGGCTACCGAGATTCTTGCAAAAGAAGGATTTGTCGTCATGCCTTATATGTACCCTGATCTGAATGTTGCCCGTGACCTTGTGAATGCCGGAGCTGCAACTATTATGCCCCTCGCTTCTCCTATCGGTTCCAATAAGGGGCTTGCAACCCGCGAGTTTATTCAGATTCTCATTGATGAGATTGATCTTCCCATCATCGTAGATGCCGGTATTGGCAGACCTTCTCAGGCCTGTGAAGCAATGGAAATGGGTGCGGCGGCAATTATGGCAAATACTGCACTTGCCACAGCGGGCGATTTACCTATGATGGCATCTGCGTTTAAGAACGCAATCGAAGCCGGAAGAAAGGCATATCTGGCCGGTATTGGCAGAGTGCTTACCCGCGGTGCATCCGCATCTGATCCTCTGACCGGATTCCTGCACGATTAAGGAGGTGGATTATGGAGAAGCAATTTTTTGTAGACTCTGAACATTTGTCTCCTGAAGCACTTGCAAAAAAGCATCGCCTGGAAAATGATCCCTCATTCCGAACCAATCACATGGAGTATATGCCCGGAATGGAAGTGATTGAATCCGACATCCGCGAAAAAGTAATGGCGCAGATGGACAGCTATGACTATACTGCTTATACAGCAAGGGATGTGATAGCGGCATTGGAACATGATACCTGCACGATTGAAGATTTCAAGGCGCTCCTGTCTCCGGCTGCGGAGCCTTTTCTGGAGCAGATGGCACAGAAAGCACGACTTGAAACAAGCAGGCATTTCGGCAATACGGTCTATCTGTTTACACCTTTGTATATTGCCAACTACTGCGAGAATTACTGTGTGTACTGCGGCTTCAACTGCTATAACCACATCAGGCGCATGAAACTGACGATGGAGCAGATTGAAAAGGAAATGAAGGTCATTGCCGACAGCGGTATGGAGGAAATCTTGATTCTCACCGGTGAAAGCCGCGGCCAGTCCAATGTGGAATACATTGGAGAAGCCTGCAGGCTGGCTCGTAAGTATTTCCGTATGGTGGGGCTTGAAATCTATCCGGTAAACACCGATGAATATGCCTATCTGCATGAATGCGGCGCTGACTATGTGACCGTATTTCAGGAAACTTATGATACGGACAAATATGAAAGTCTGCATTTGTTTGGTCACAAGCGTGTATGGCCTTACCGCTTTGACGCACAGGAACGAGCGCTCAAAGGAGGTATGCGGGGTGTAGCGTTTTCTGCGCTTCTCGGTCTTTCCGATTTTAGAAAGGATGCCCTTGCTTGTGCACTGCACGCTTACTACTTGCAGCGGAAATATCCACAGGCTGAAATGTCCCTTTCCTGTCCAAGACTTCGCCCGATCATTAACAACGATAAGATCAGTCCGATGGACGTTCACGAGAAGCAGTTGTGTCAGGTTCTGTTCGCATACCGCATTTTTATGCCATTTGTGGGCATCACTGTTTCCTCCCGGGAAAGCGCCGGCTTTCGTAATGGCATCGTAAAGATTTGTGCCACAAAGGTTTCTGCCGGTGTTTCCACGGGCATTGGAGACCACGAAAGTAAATATACAGGCAAAGAAACAGACGATGTACAAGGCGACGAGCAGTTTGAGATCAACGATAACCGCAGCCTTGATAAGATGTACAAAGACATCACAGAAGAAGGTTTGCAACCGGTTCTCAACGATTATCTCTATGTGTGATGGAGGAACAGCATGAAGAAATTCGACACAACCTTATATTTCATAACTGACAGTACAGGCTGGACAGAGGAAGAATTTTTATGTCGTGTGGAAGAAGCGTTAAAGGGCGGCGCTACGATCTTGCAGCTTCGTGAGAAAAACAAAACTACAAGAGAATATATCGCCCTTGCAGAAAAGGTACATACGCTTACGAAAAAGTACAATGTTCCGCTGATTATTGACGACCGTGTGGATGTGGCCCTGGCTGTGGATGCTGAGGGCGTACATCTTGGCGCAGAGGATATGACGATTAGTATGGCGAGAAAAATCCTCGGCGAAAATAAGATTATCGGTGCAACAGCAAAGACTGTGCCCTGGGCGTTGGATGTGTATGAACAGGGTGCGGATTATCTTGGCGTCGGTGCGATTTATTTTACAACGACCAAGGTTAAGACTGTACTGACCTCTACCAAAACTCTGGAAGCCATCTGCAAAGCTGTTCCTATTCCGGTCAATGCCATCGGTGGTTTGAATAAGACCAATACCCATGTTTTGAAGGGCATCGACATTGCCGGTATCTGTGTGGTTTCTGCCATTATGAAAGCGGATGATCCCAGGGCTGAGACTGAAACGCTTCTTGCTATTGCAAAGGAACTGACAGGTAAATGAGTATAAACATCCTGTATGAGCGGTACATTGGGGGCACCACCTTATACCGCAATATAAAACGATGCTGAACGACGAAAGGAGTAATGAAAATGGTTATGAAAACAGCATTGACCGTTGCAGGCAGTGACTGCAGCGGAGGCGCCGGTATTCAAGCGGATATTAAGACAATGACGATGAATGGTGTTTATGCCATGAGTGCAATAACAGCACTGACAGCACAGAACACGACCGGCGTAAGAGCAATTCAAGAATCAACACCCGAATTTTTAGGACAGCAGATGGATGCAGTTTTTGAGGACATTGTACCAGATGCAGTCAAGATCGGCATGGTATCATCAAGTGAGTTGATTTGTGTGATTGCAGACAGACTCAGATACCATAAAGCTAAGAATATTGTAGTAGATCCCGTGATGGCGGCAACAAGCGGTTCTGCACTGATGAAAAATGATGCGGTAGAGATGCTGATAAAAGAGCTTTTGCCCCTTGCTATGGTGGTAACGCCTAATATCCCGGAGGCACAGATCCTTTCCGGTCTTGAAATCGGCGGCATGGAAGATATGCTGACGTCGGCGAAGAAGATCAGCGATGCGTATGGCTGTGCTGTGCTTTTGAAAGGAGGACACAGTATTAACGATGCCAACGACCTGCTATATGCAAAAGGCGAATACCATTGGTTCGAAGGTAAGCGTATTGATAACCCCAATACTCACGGAACGGGATGCACGCTGTCAAGCGCCATCGCCGCCAATCTTGCAAAGGGCTATGATCTTTCTGACGCTGTAAAGAGAGCAAAGGACTATATTTCCGGCGCCCTTGCCGCACAGTCTGATCTTGGACAGGGTTCCGGTCCTATATGCCACACCTTTGATCTTAATTCTTCATTTGCCAAATAAATATCTGTTTGAAAGGAAAATAAATTATGAGAAATTATACAACACAAATGGATGCTGCAAGATGCGGTATCATCACTCCCGAAATGAAAGCGGTTGCTAAAAAGGAATACCGTACAGAAGAAGAAATCCGTGAGCTGGTTGCCAAAGGACAGGTTGCTATTTGCGCCAACAAGCGTCACACCTGTATTGATCCTAACGGTGTCGGTTCCATGCTCCGCACAAAGATCAATGTCAACCTCGGTGTATCCCGTGACTGTAAGGACTATGACGTTGAAATGGAAAAGGTTATGGCGGCGGTAAATATGGGCGCAGAAGCGATCATGGACCTGTCTTCTCATGGAAATACTCAGCCCTTCCGTCAGAAGCTGACGACCGAGTGCCCTGCTATGATTGGTACGGTTCCCGTATATGACAGCGTAATTCACTATCAGCGTGACCTTGCTACACTTACCGCAAAGGATTTTATTGACGTTGTAAGACTTCACGCAGAGGATGGCGTCGATTTTGTTACGCTCCATTGCGGCATTACCCGCAAAACCATTGACCAGATTAGAAAGCACAAGAGAAAGATGAATATCGTTTCCCGCGGCGGCTCCCTCGTATTTGCGTGGATGAGTATGACGGGAGAGGAAAATCCTTTCTATGAATATTTTGATGAAATTCTCGACATCTGTCGTGAGTATGATGTGACCATTTCTCTTGGTGATGCTTGTCGTCCCGGTTGTCTTGCTGACGGAAGCGACGTCTGCCAGATCGAGGAGCTTGTGCGCCTTGGCGAGCTGACCAAGCGCGCCTGGGATAAAGATGTTCAGGTAATGGTAGAAGGTCCCGGACATATGCCGATGGATCAGATTGAAGCAAATATGAAGATGCAGCAGACTATTTGCATGGGTGCGCCTTTCTATGTGCTTGGTCCTATCGTTACCGATATTGCACCCGGATATGATCATATCACCTCTGCCATTGGTGGAGCAATCGCAGCAGCTTCCGGTGCAGCGTTCCTTTGCTATGTAACCCCTGCCGAGCATCTGGCTCTGCCCAATGTAGATGACGTGAAGCAGGGCATCATCGCTTCCCGTATCGCAGCTCATGCGGCAGATATTGCGAAAAAGATTCCTCACGCAAGAGATCTTGACGATGCGATGGCAGATGCACGACGTACCTTTGATTGGGAGAAGCAGTGGGAATATTCTATCGATCCCGAAACAGCAAAGGCCATCCGTGACAGTCGTGCGCCGGAGCATGAGGATAGCTGTTCGATGTGCGGTAAGTTCTGTGCAGTCCGAAGCATGAACAAAGCGCTGAATGGAGAATACATTGATATTCTGTAAGGTGTCGTTGTGAGAAGGACAGTAGATATGTCTTTGACGATGGTCTGTGCTAGTGGAAATAAATTTTCACTTCAGTGAATATAAATTTTTGAAAAATATCGGAAAAAATATGAATATAATTATTGACAATTCAGGTGACATCTGATATTATGTTCAAGTCGTCAAAAGACAAGCGGAAGTGTCGGAACTGGCAGACGAGCAAGACTAAGGATCTTGTGACTATTGCAGTCGTGTGGGTTCAAGTCCCATCTTCCGCATCAGCAAAAAAGTTCTTGACTTTTTTGTTGCAATTTTGTATTATACTCTTTGCGAGTATGCAGGCAGGAATGGCGGAATTGGCAGACGCGCACGGTTCAGGTCCGTGTGAACATTGCGTTCATGAGGGTTCAAGTCCCTTTTCCTGCATTAAACCAAAACGTGGGAAAGCCCGGAAACATTGAGTTTTCGGGCTTTCTGTTATGTGGAAAAAGAGGAAATGGGGCAGGCGTGGGGCAAATTATAAAATTTTTACCACCCTGATAATATCCCGGTCCCGCTCTTTTTGCTTTTCCGTGATGTGCAGATAGATCTTTCTGGTAATGTCGCTGTTTTCGTGCCCCACACGTCTTGTAATGGCTTCTAGCGGAACACCGGCTTCTG
>CAYRZL010000088.1:0-9967 GCA_964428795.1 uncultured Lachnospiraceae bacterium
GAGAAAATAAAAATGCGATTTTGCAGAAAAACACATAAAATAAAAATGCGATTTTTGGAGGAGTTATGTTTAAACGAAAAATATATGATAAACTTTTAGAATGGAAAAATGAATCCTGTGGAAAAACAGCACTTTTGATAGAAGGAGCAAGACGGATCGGGAAATCAACGGTTGTAGAGGCATTTGGGAAAAATGAATATAAAAGTTATATTCTGGTTGATTTTTCCAGAGCCTCAAAGGCTACAAGGCAGTTATTTGAAGATATGTCAGATCTCAATTTCTTTTTTTTGCAGCTTCAACTTCAATTCAAAGTGGATTTATATGAGAGAAAATCACTGATTATTTTTGATGAGGTTCAACTTTGCCCATTAGCCCGTCAGGCAATCAAAGTTTTGGTAGAGGATCATCGCTATGACTATATTGAGACGGGATCATTGATATCCATCAAACGAAATGTGAGAGATATATTAATTCCAAGTGAAGAGCGAAGATTAAATATGTATCCGATGGATTACGAAGAGTTTTTGTGGGCAATCGGAGACCGGACGACAACGGTTTTGTTGAAAAAATGCTATGAATCTGGTAATTCAGTGGGAGACCAGATGAACCGGAAATTACTTCGTGATTTTCGATTGTACATGTTGGTTGGAGGAATGCCGCAGGCTGTACATGAGTATATAGAAACAAATAATTTCCGGTTTGTCGACGCTGTAAAAAGAGACATCTTGAATCTGTATGAAGATGATTTCAGAAAAATTGATTCTACGGGAAGAGCGGCGCTTTTGTTTGATGCTATTCCGGCTCAGTTAAATAAAAATGCTTCCAGATATCAGGTGTCAAGTGTGCTGGAAGGGGAACGGGCAGATACACTGTTAGAATTGATTGCAGAAATGAGAGATTCGAAAACCATTTTAGTGTCTTATCATGCGAATGATCCGAATGCGGGATTAGCCAGCAACAAGGATTTATCAAAATTTAAGTTGTTTGTGTGCGATACAGGATTGTTCACGACACTGATGTTTAAGGATAGAGATTTTACAGAGAATGTTATTTATGAAAAATTATTAAGTGATAAACTTAGTACAAATCTGGGATATTTGTATGAAAATGTGATTGCACAGATATTGGCTGCCAATGGGAACGAATTGTATTATCATACATTCATGAATAAATCATCAAGACATAATTATGAAGTTGATTTTCTGCTGTCACGTGAAAATAAAATTTGTCCGGTGGAAGTAAAGTCATCCGGATATAAAACACATGCGTCTCTTGATGAATTTACAAAAAAGTATTCAAGCCGCATAAAGCGAAGATATCTTGTATATACAAAGGATTATGCAAAAGATCAGGATATTATCTGTTTACCGGTTTATATGGCACAGTTTCTTTGAGGCGTTTCATATGCAGGAGCTGACTTTTAAACAGTTAACTCCTGCATTACCTGTTTTATAGCTGAAATTTATCGTATTTGACCGTCTCCATGAATGATAAATTTGTAGCTGCACAGCTCCGCAATTCCCATAGGACCTCTTGCATGGAGCTTCTGGGTGGAAATACCTACCTCACAGCCAAGCCCAAATTCACCGCCGTCCGTAAAGCGGGTGGAAGCATTTACATAGACGGAAGAACTGTCCACTGCCGTGCAGAACAGTTTTGCAGACGTCTCGTCTTTTGTAATGATCGCTTCACTGTGATGGGTGGAGTGCTGAGCGATATGTTCGATCGCTTCGTTTACATCAGCAACGACTTTAACGGACATTTTATAGTCCAGATATTCGGTGTCAAAATCCTCCGGTTTTGCGGCAATCCCGTCGATTATCGCAGATGAAGCTTCATCCAGATGCAGCTCTACCGGAATCTGACCGGAAGCGGTGCGCTCATTCACCAGACGTTTTTTCAAAAGCGGTAAAAATTCTTTTGCAATATCCCTGTGTATCAGACAGGATTCTGCTGCATTGCATACACTTGGGCGGCTGGTTTTAGCATTTTCTACAATATTCAGAGCCATGTCAAAATCGGCATCTTTATCCACATAGATATGACAAATGCCTGTTCCAGTCTGAATTACCGGAACCGTAGCAGTTTCCACGCAGCGGCGGATCAGTGCGGCACCGCCTCTCGGAATCAACAGATCTACATATTTATCGGATTTCATCAGTTCTTCGGCTCCCGCATGGGTAGTGTCATCCAACAGGCTGATACAGCTTTCCGGCAAATCAGCTTTTTTCAGACCCTCCCGCATGGCATTTACGATCTGCTTGCAGCTTTTCCATGCTTCCTTTCCACAGCGAAGGACACAGGCGTTTCCTGCCATAAGAGCAAGGGCTGCCGCATCGCTGGTTACGTTTGGGCGGCTTTCATAGATGATCGCAATAACACCCATCGGGACAGCAGTCTTTTCGATTTTCAGACCGTTGGGGCGTTCTACTGTGGAGAGAATGCGGCCTACCGGATCCGGCAGCTCTGCTACCTGACGGATACCTTCAGCCATGTCATGGATACGTCCTTCATTCAGGGAGAGACGATCCAGCATCACTTCTCCTATCGTTCCCTTTGCGGCTTTTACATCTTCTGCGTTGGCCGCCAGAATATGAGCAGCATTTGTTTCCAGGCTGTCCGCCAGTGCGTAAAGTGCCGCACGTTTTTTTGCTGTACTTAAGAGTGCAAGTGTAGATTTTGCTTTGTTTGCCTGTAATAAAATTTCCTGTGTTGTCATTTGAAACCTCCTGACTCCTGGTATCCGTTTAAACGGATGATTTATGACTTGTAAACCGTGTGCCGACTTCTTTTCCATCTACAATATCATAGAGGCGCAATGGGTTTGAACCATTGATGATCAGCATATCAATGCCTGCTGCATTTACCATTTTTGCAGCGCTGAGTTTGGTTGCCATTCCGCCGGTACCAAGGGCAGAGCCTTTTCCGCCGGCAAGCGCCTCGATATCCGGGGTGATCTCATCAACGATATGTATGAGTGAGGCATCCGGGTTTTTGTGGGGATCTGCAGTGTAAAGTCCGTCGATATCGCTGAGCAGAACAAGAAGATCTGCCTTTGCACTGCATGCCACGATAGCGGATAAGGTGTCATTGTCACCGACCCTGATTTCCTCTACCGCAACGGTATCATTTTCATTTACAATGGGCAGTGCATTCAGTTCCAGCAGGCGGTATAAGGTGTTTTCAAAATTTTCCCGTCTGCGGGGATCATCAATATCACTCCCGGTAAGCAGTATCTGCGCAACGGTGTGATTGTAATCCGTAAATAATTTATCGTAGGTATACATCAGCGCACACTGTCCTACCGCAGCCGCAGCCTGTTTGGTAGGAATATCCTCCGGGTGGCTTGTGAGAGGCAGTTTTCCCACACCCATGCCGATGGCGCCGGAAGAGACGAGAATGATCTCATGTCCTGCATTTTTTAAATCGCTGAGTACCTTCACAAGCTGTTCCACATGGCGGATATTCATCCTTCCATTCGGGTGCGCCAGCGTGGAAGTTCCCACTTTTACAACAATTCTCATTGTATCATCCTTTCTTTCGGCGGAAAATGCAAGCCGACAGCTTTACTTCCCAAGTTCTACCGTTTTTTCGTAGGCTGCAATTACCGCATCCATAGCTGCTCCGCGAAATCCCCGCTCTTCCAGTATGCGCACACCCTGAATGGTGCTTCCGCCGGGAGAGCAGACCGCATCTTTTAAAGTGCCCGGATGCTCGCCTGTTTCCTGTATCATTTTTGCGGCGCCGATCAATGTCTGTGCGGCATAGGTCAGAGCTTTCCCGCGCGGAAGCCCGCATGCCACAGCACCGTCTGCCAGTGCTTCGATAAAGGGATAGACAAATGCCGGTCCGCAGCCGCTGATGGCACTTCCTGCATCAATGAGATGTTCCGGCAGCTCGTCCAGAATACCTGCGGCGCCAAGGAGTTGTAAAAAGAAGGATTTTTGCTCTTCGTTTACATCCTGTGTGCAGTAGAGAATCATACCTTCACCGATACCGGAAGGTGTATTTGGCATAATGCGGATGACCGGGTAATCACCGCCTGCCATCTCCCGGATGCGATTTATGCTCAGTCCCACAGCCATCGTGATGAGAACGGGCATAGGGTTTCTCATTGTCAGCGCTGCAGAAATTTCCTGCAGCATATCTGCCATCATCTGTGGTTTTACTCCGAGAAAAATATAGTCGCATTCCGAGGCAATGGTCATATTGTCCGTGACAACTGCATGCAGCTGTCCTGCCAGTGCATGAGCCTTTTCGGGAGAGCGGTTAGCAAGATAAATATTTTCACCCCCGGCAGCTTTAATGGCGGCTTTTGCAAGGGCAGAGCCCATATTTCCGCATCCGATAAATCCGATTGTCTGATTCATATTAACAGGTCCTTTCTTTAAAACAAAATTTGCATCCGGCTCTTATTTCTGATCGGAAGTATTGTTAAGACGGAATATGTTTTCTGAATTTTCTTTTTCAAACATGTTATAGTAGATGATCTGATTGTACTCATTCAGCAGATCGTCATATTCACTTGCTTCATCATAGGTATAGTAATTGCTATCCGCATCAATATATCCGGTGGTATCAATAACCGGAAGTGTCTGATACAGATTTGCCAGATATTTGTTGTAATCTGTCAGTTCCAGTCCGGCAGCCTGCAAGAGAAGTGTAGACAGATAGTTGGCGCTCATTTTATCAATGGTTGCTTCTTCGATATCATAGTTTGCCCAGATGACAAAAGGCGTCATATAGCGGCTCTGCTGCTGCTCGGTGGACAGCTCATCCAAAGGCGTTCCAATGACTTTTTCAAAAAATTCATCCTCCAGGTAGGGCTGATGGTCACCAAACATACAGATGATAACAGGCTCGTCCACCTGACTGAAATATTCTACCAGTTCCTCAAAGGCTTCATCCGACCGTTTTATCAGCGACACATAACGGGTTGCCATGGGGAAGTCGCCTTCAGGAGATTTAATATGTATTTCTTTATAGAAATTACGGTAGTCTACTGCATATCCTCCGTGATTCTGCATAGTCACGTTAAAGATGAAAAATGGCTTTGAGGTGTCGCGATTTTCGTACATTTCTTCTACCATGGTGTAGTCATAGCTGTCGCTGACAAAGCGGCGCAGCAGCATGTCTTTGTCGGGATAACGCTCTTTCAACAGATCCTCATATTCATTTACGTCATTGTTTGCCTTGTAGGTTTCCAGAATATCTTCGTCGATAAAGTCTTCAATGCTGATGAAATCCTCAAAACCAAGCAGAGGATATACGATCTCGCGTTTCCAACCATCTCCGTAGTATGGATGGTAAGCCAGACGGGAGTAACCGAGGCTCTCCATGGTAGATACGAGAGAAGGTTTTTCCTCGCTGATGTAGGACTGGTATACGTTGCAGCCGGAGGGCAAAAAGGATATGGTGTTTCCTGTCAGAAATTCATACTCGGAATTGCTGGTTCCGGCGCCGTTTACCGGCATAAACAGATTGCCCTTTATGGTGTTTTCTTCCAGACTGTTGATAAATGGGAGACACTCTCCTGTTGTTTCAAGGTCGCCCATCAGACTTAAGTCAGACAGAGATTCGTTCATGATGCAGATAACGTTGGGCAATTCCCCGTCTGCATAATCTGTAGGAGTATAGGTGTTTTCCCCTGTCAGCATATCGATAGAAGTATCTCCGTTTGGATCCACTCCGGCACTTTCCAGAGCAGTATACAACCGTTCGGGAATGGCTTCGGCATCATAGCCATCCGGTGTGGACACGATCAGGTATTTTGTGTTCAGGCAAAAGTTAAAGAGGGCGCCTGTTTTGTGATATCCCCGGCTCTGATTCCAGAAATCCGGCTTGTATCCCCAGTTTGCAAGATAATCCGTGCCATAAAAGGTAATGCCGAAAATAATCAGATAGATCAAGGCATAGACTCTTGCCAGAAGCTTCATTTTTTTGGATTTAAAACGAAATCCGTGGATGAGACCGCCAACCAGCAGTGTAAAAATCATGATAATGGAAGCCAGTATCATAAAACAGTTGATGTCGTATTCGTAGCCATCCGCCACTCCCAGTCCCGTCCCCATACTCAGCAGGTCGGTAGGGATGAACGGGGAACCCCGGAAGAGTTCCACATAATAGTTTACCAGCGCACAGAGATATAACCCCGGATTGATGACCAGAATGGGGATCTTGTAGCTGCCGGAGAACAGATAACCGACCATATAAAAAGCCAGATATAATATGTAGTTCACAAAAAAAGTTTTTGGAGAAAAATTATATATAAATTTGCTGTTGATGCATTCTGTCATCAACATGGTGATAACAGGCATCAAAAAAAATAAAATACCGTTCCACCAGGGACGTATCCTGTCATTCCAGCGGATGCGGATGATGGATACCGCACCAACCAAAAAGGCGCCCAGAATAGAGAGCGTGAACAGTGCTTTCCCATAAACCAGTTCTAATTCCGGGTCAAAATACAGATTTTTGTGGACGATCACATATATCAGAATGACAAGCATCCCGGCGATTCCGGCTAAGATGGTATATTTGTGAGCCAGATAGAGACAGAAAAACCGATTGCTCCATCGGGCTTTGGATTGTGTTTCTTCTTTCTCCTGTGTGTTTATAGTCATAGTTTTATGTACTCCTGTATAAAAGTTTCACCCCAATATTTCGCTTTTTCAGTGAACATGATATAATATGAGCACTTAGTGAATGTGAGCCGAAGGCGAAGCATGAACTTAGTGCGAGTAATATCTGGACACTTAATGAATGCGAGCCGAAGGCGAAGCATGAATTTAGTGAACATGATATAATATGAGCACTTAGTGAATGTGAGCCGAAGGCGAAGCATGAATTTAGTGAACATGATATAATATGTACGATAAGCGATGAACGCAGAACTGTAGAAGTAAAATGCGAGATCTGCTTGCAGAATAGAGCATTTTTAGTTCTACAGTTATATGTGAGTGTAACGAACAGCGAAAAACCGAAGGTTTTGAGCTTTGCGTTCAGAGCGTTTATAAACATAATATAATCATATGACAGGAACTATTATTTTGCAAGTTTTTTGTCTATATGATAAAGTAGAAACGCAGTGAAGGAATATGGCAGAAGAAAAGAAAAAGAGGAAAAAAAGAGGTGTCTTAAATATAATTATCATAATCGCAGCCATTGTATTTGTATTTTCGCTCTATCAGGTGATAAAAATTGCAATGGATTATCATAAGGGAACCAGCGAGTATGATGAACTGCTTCAAATGCAGACACAGGTTGAACCGGCAAAATCCGATGATGAGGATGAGGAGGAAGAGCAGGTGCCCCAGGAGGAAAGCGAGGAGTCCACGGAGATCATGCCTGATGAGTTCAGACCGGATTTTGCAGCTCTTCAGGAGCAGAATCAGGATTGTATAGCATGGATTCGCTTTCCGAATATAGACATCAATTATCCGGTGCTGCAGGGAACGGACAATAATTATTATCTGAAACATACCTTTTCAGGAGAGAAGGTGACAGCAGCAAGTATCTTTATGGATTTTAATAATACACCGGATTTTACGGATGACAATACGGTAATTTACGGACATAATATGCGAAACGGTTCCATGTTTGCAAAGCTGAATCAGTTTGCTGAGGAGTCTTATTATAAAGAAAATCCGTATTTCTGGATTTATACGCCAAAGGTGATTTACCGTTATGATATTTTTTCCTGTCATGTGGTAAATGTGGAAACGGAAGAAATGTATTGTCAATATGCTGAGGCGAAGGAATTTACGGAGTATTTGGAACATCTTAAGGAAAAGTCGGACTATCCTATTGATATGGAGGTGACGTCCGCTGATCGTATTGTTACATTGTATACATGTAACAGCGCAGGCAGTGCCTATCGGTATCAGGTGCACGCAAAACAGGCGGCGGCATTTGATGCGGCAAGCGGAGAGCTGATCTCGCTGCCGCAGAAGCCGAAATTGTGGGAGATATCCCAGACGGAACAGGAAAACCAGACAGAGCAGGAGTCACAGGAGGAGACGCAAAATGAATGAGATCGAAACATTAAAGCAGTGGGTGGCAGAGTCAGACAATATTGTATTTTTTGGAGGAGCGGGGGTTTCCACGGAAAGCGGTATCCCGGATTTCAGAAGTGTGGATGGGCTGTACAATCAGAAATATGATTATCCGCCGGAGACAATATTAAGCCATACTTTTTATAGAAGAAATACAGCGGAATTTTATCGGTTTTATCAGGATAAGATGCTGGAACTGGATGCAAAGCCAAATACAGCTCACTTGAAGCTGGCAGAGCTGGAGGCGGCAGGGAAAGTGAAAGCAGTCATCACCCAGAATATCGACGGACTGCATCAGGCGGCGGGAAGCAAACGGGTGTTGGAGCTGCACGGAAGCGTGCACCGTAATTACTGTGAAAAGTGCGGAAAGCTCTATGATGCGGGATTTATGAAGGCGTATAAAGGCGTGCCGACCTGCACCTGCGGCGGCGGAATCAAGCCGGATGTGGTGTTATATGAGGAAGGATTGGACAATCAGACGATCAATGATTCGATTTCGTTTATCAGAAATGCGGACATTCTGATCATTGGAGGAACTTCTCTGGCTGTTTATCCGGCGGCAGGTCTGATCGATTATTACAGGGGAAATAAGCTGGTGCTGATTAACAAGTCGGCAACACCGATGGATAAGCGGGCGGACCTGCTGATCCAGGACAGCATCGGGAAGGTATTTGCACAGTTGTAGAGGAGACTGATAAGATGGAACAGGTAAAATTTGAAGTGGGCGATATCGTCCGCTTGAAGAAAAAACATCCCTGCGGCAGCTTTGAATGGGAGATTCTCCGGGTGGGAGCAGATTTCCGGTTAAAATGTGCGGGATGCGGGCATCAGATCATGACGCCCCGAAAGATGGTAGAAAAAAATGTAAGAGATATCAGAAAAACGTCCGGTAACTAAACCGGACGTTTTTTATTCTTAAAAAGAAAGTTTGCGAAATAATCAGAATCTCAGACTGAGACAGCTTAAGCCCCCGTCAATTTTACGGTATTCGGAGGTGTCCACCAGAATAACTTCATATCCGGCATCTTTGATGATCTGTGCTGTCTTTGGAAAGTTGGCGGGCACGATTACCTTATGATTCACCCAGATGCAGTTTGCTGCATATGCTTCATCCTCCGGTATCACATATTTATTGTATCCGGCAAAATCGGGCTTGTTGATAAATTCACCGGATACCAGCATATTGTTATTCTCAATATAGTTGACACCGGTTTTCAAATGGAGCACCTCTGTCAGCTCCACTTCGGAGCCGGATAGACCATATTTTTCCAGAATATGGATAAACTGCCGGATACCTTCTTCGTTTGTCCGGACTGAGCGACCCACATAAAAATGGTCACCAACCATCATTACGTCGCCGCCCTCCAATGTACCCGGAGCTTTGATATACTCGATACAGTCCTCGCTGTAAAACCGTTTGATCACGGGAACCATGGCTTCCACTTCCCGGTTTCTGGAGGCTGCCCCCGGATTCGTGATGATCGCGCACTTTCTTGTCAATACTGCTGTGTCCTCCACAAAGCAGGAATCCGGAAAATTCTCATCTGCTTCCAGCACAGTCACATGAACACCGCAGCTCTTTAATGCTTCGATATAAGCATCATGCTGTTTCAGTGCCAGTTCATAATCCGGGGTTCCTAACTCCGGAGCAGAAGTAATCCCCTCTGTGATTTTTCGACATGGTCTTTTTACAATTACATTTTGAAACATTTGTTTTCTCCTGTGTTCTGTAGTCTGATATATATGTATGCATCGATATTAAGCCTATCGTGTGGGAAAATCAAGTATATCTATATAGCTCATCTTGCTAAAATAGCCAATTCGTAACATAGTTCTCGACTCGTGTAATTTCTGATACTCAGCTTTAAAGAATAAAAACTTTTCGCAATAAAATAACAAGATTTTATGCAGGA
>CAYRZL010000089.1:0-9846 GCA_964428795.1 uncultured Lachnospiraceae bacterium
AAAAGAGGTTCATTTACGTACAATAGATACCTTACAGGATATGGATGTCTCTGGTGATGTCGTATTACTTATGGATGACGTGACCACGACAGGAAATTCTTTGTATGCTTGCAGAGAAATATTATTAAATCATGGGGCAAATAAAGTGGAAATGTTTGCTTTAGGAAAGGCGATATAGTGTTTGTATACTCAGAAATAGATAAAAAGAAAATAGAAGAAGCATATATTCATAAAGATGAAAGCGAAAAACAGGGAATTTTTTTCTGTACGATAGAGGATAAAGTTTATCCTTCAGCACTAAAAAAACTGAAAGATGCACCAGTCGTCTTATACTATAAAGGTAATATTGAAGCGATAAATCAAAATAAGAATATTGCAGTGATTGGAAGTCGAAAAGTTTCAGAAAAAGGGTTAAAATGGTCTTTTGAAACAGGAAAAGCTGTTGCAGACCAGAAATTGAATGTGGTAAACGGACTTGCTGTGGGGTGTGATACGGGCGCAATACAGGGAGCGTTATCGGTAGGGGGAGTGTGTGTTGCTATATTGCCTTGTGGGCTTGAGCAGATATATCCAAAGACAAATCAAAAATTGTCTGATAAAATTGTTTCCGAAGGTGGATGTCTATTAAGTGAATATCCAATAGGGACAACGTTACAAAAGCACTTATTTGTGAGACGGGATCGATTGCAGAGTGGAATTAGCCAAGGAGTTATTGTAGTAGAAGCTGAAAAAGATAGCGGAACGATGCATACGGTTGAGTTTGCTCAAAAACAGAGAAAAAGGCTGGCATGCTATTATTCCAGCCTCCTGAAGATGTCAAGCGGCAATAAATATTTGGAAGAAAAAGGAATTGCAGATGTATTAAAGCACAGTACAGATTTGCAGTTTTTTTTGCAAAAAGTGTCTGAGGAAAAAGATTATAAGCAGTTAACATTGTTTGATTTGCCTTAGTGTATCGGTTAAATAGGGGGCAAAAATTCATACCGTCCGGTGTAATACCCTACAATTCCGTTCTTTTTTGCAAGAAGCCCTTTCGGTTCCACATCACAGCATGACAGTATATCGCCAGCCTGCACTGGCAGATGGTATGTGGTCAGATTGTAGCAGTAACGTTTCTTTTTGTATTCGTAGAGATGGTCGTTTGCCACGGTCATCTGCCGCCCCAGGGCCGGGACAAAGCAGATACTTTCCGTTTCGTTTTCCTGAATGATCTTTACCTCAGTTCGTGGAAATTCCAGCGTAAGAGGATCCTTTGAAGCTTTCTGACTGTCCAGCGCCCGAAAGCGCGGCATATCGTCATATGCCCCGAACTCAATGTTATCTTCTGTCAGAACAAGATAGTTGATCTGATGCCAGCGTTTCAGACTGTTTCCTCCGTCAATGCTGATGACATTTGTCTCCCGGTTAAAATAAGGATTTACATTGACGATTGTTTCGCAGTAATTGCTGGCAGGCCAGTGACCTACGATGACGGGTTTTTCAAACCGGAAAGTCTGTCTGCCAAAACCGGGCACTGTCAGACAGTAATCCAGATCCTGTTCGGTCAGAGGACCGGGCTTTAATCCCGCATGGACAAAGGTAGCTTTCTCTGTTTCCAGAATGTGAGGAAGGGATTCCAGAAAAGCAAGTTCTGCGGTGAAATGTTCCTGTATAGCCTTTCTCAGCGCTTTTACTTCGTTTAGCGTCTGCCAGCCCATTTCCAGTTCCTTTGCCATCTCCCGCAGGGTAATATTCTCCCGGGCAGTCATGTATCCGTGAATTTGCTCGTCAGTCACTTCGCCCTGATACCACTCGGAAAAAATCGTGTCATTATTACCGGCAACCATGTACACATTGCCTGTCTGTGCGCAGCGCATGACTGTGCGAAGCAGCTCTAATGAGTGCTCGCCTTTTTCCAGAATATCTCCGACAATGACCAATGCATCCTGTGAACTGTAGCCTGTCTGTCGTAATGTACCGAGAAATCCCTGATTATCCCCGTGAATATCACTGACCACAATGGTTCGTTTGTATGGATTTAAATCAGCATATGCCACTATTGCTTGTTTACTCACTTTATGTCTCCCTGTTCTTTCGTGTTATAGTTCAATCTTATACTATTTTATCGGAATAAAAAAGGGGAAATATGCCTTTTTTCTATTTTAAATACAAAGTTTTTAGTTGAAAAAGAAATAGTTTTTAAACTTGGAATGTTTACAAATGTGTGCTAAAATATTTGCAAAGCATAACAGAAGTCTAATTATTTCGAGGCATCAGCCATCTGAATTTCTATTTTCATTTCAAGACAACTCTATGCTTTTGGATTCAAATAAACAAGAGCAGGAGATGTGTGGATGCAGTGGAAATTTGTGTAGGGGGATTTTTGATTCTGCTGTCAGAGATGCCTTACGGACAGGCTGTGGAGCGTGCGGTAGATGAATGTATCCGGGATGGGATTTTGTCGGATTTTCTGTTGAAGAATAAAAGTGAGGTGATTGCAGTGAGCATATTTGAATACAACGAGGAAGAGGATCGCCGAATGGATCGGGAAGAAGCCAGACAGTGTGGTCTGCAGGAGGGCATAAAACGAGGTATAAGTCAGGGGTTGATCAAATCGATATGCAGCTTTTTGGCAGATTTGGGACCGGTTTCAGGAGAAAGATTAAAAAAGATTGAAGCACAAAAGGATATTTCCAAACTTGAAAAATGGAATAAACTTGCGGCAAGTGCCATATCAATAGATCATTTTTTTGAAAGTATAAAAGAATAATTGAAATCTTTCGGTAAAAACCATTTTCTCCGGGAAGAACAAAGATTTACAGCATATCTGCCCACTGATGCAGCAGTTCCTCCGCCTGTGCAGAATTATCTTCCTGATAAGCAATATGCAGATTGTACAATAGACCGTCCACTACCATGTAGCCATCCAGACACATATATCCGCGTTCTCCGGCAGAAGATGAAATAATGTGGCACTGTTTTTGGGAGGCAGTCGTATAGAAGGATTCCGTGAAGGAGGTATCCTCCGTTGTGCGCATGGAATGACTGATTTCTTCTTCACAATATTCTGTGTAGATATAGGTGAATGCCTGCAGCCGGATATCACCGGACACATAGTCTGTTTCCAGAATTACGGTATTGATCCGGGCTTTCTCATCACTCACGATGAGTACGGTGTTGCTTTGCTCCTCTAAATCCCAACTGGCTTTTTTTATGGAGGAAAGGCCAATATATGCGATTGCTTCTTCTGATGACGAAAACTTCTTTTGCATACTTTGCGGAAAATGATCATCATGAGGTTCATAGGTGGCAATCTGTCGGGCAATGATATCACTTGCCTCCTGAATTTCTCCGTTCAGCTCAGAAACCGGAATTTTTTCAACCTCAGCGTTCAGATCGTATCCGGATTCGCTGAAATCCGATTCTGGTTCTGTGCGTGCAGTAAACAGATCTGTCAGCCAGGTAGCATGACCGCTTGCGGCAAAAGCGGTGAGGGAGCCGACAAAAAGACATAAGCATGCAGCGATGGCAATACCCCATTTTTTATATGTTTTTTGTTTGAACTGCGGTTTCTCATTTGCACATGAGATAAAAGAAGGATCAACAATCTGTTTATCTTTCAAAGTGTTCATCTCCTTTTCCTGGTGTAACATGTGCTCTTACCTTTTTAAACACCGTTTGGGTCAAAGGGGTTACACAGTGACATGTTTTTTTAAATTTGTGCTGATATTACTGGCTCAGATAATCCCAGATCTGAAACGATATCTCATATAAAAATAGAAGATGACTGTCTGTGATGGAAATATCCAGCAGCTCTTCTATTTTTTTTATGCGGTAAAAGAATGTGCTGCGGTGGATATGCAACGCCGCTGCTGCCTGTGCCATATTCCGGTCGTTGTCCAGGTAAGCGCGCAGTGTAGCGATAAATTCTGTATGGTATTCTGCGTCATAATCGAAAAGCTGTTGTATATGATAGTGCACACCAATTTCCAGTTCCTGATAGCTGCACTTGGAAAACAGGAAATGAGAGATCATCTCTCCGCCGAAAAACAAAGTCTGGTCAGGATAAGCAGACATGCCAAGCCGCAGGCAGCTTTGCGCCTGCTGATAGAGAGCGTTGATCTTTAGAATATCCACAAAGGGCTGGCTGAATCCGGCTTTCATATGATTGCGGCGGGCAAATTCTTCCAGAGGAGCGGTAAAATCCGGATTCAATAAAATGGGCATATCCTGATTCAAAAAGAGAATGATCGAATCTTTGTAAACGATGGACATACAGTTCGGATAGACCGTGCGCAGGGTGGAAATCTGCCGCTTATTGAACAGATTGCTGTCATGGGGCTCCGTGCATTTCAGTACGACCAGACAAAAATATTTGCAGAATTTCCGGTCCAGCAGCTCAATGCGGGAACTGATCATATTTACGTCGGTAAAACGTCCTTCCAGAAGATCTACCAGGAAGTTTTCATATTTTAAGCCGGTACGGGTCACAAAGAAATCGTGCTTCTGCATTTCGATGGCGCAGATATCAGCCAGAGCTGTGGTCATACGAATCTCGTATGCAGTGGCTTCTCTGACACAGGGCAGGCAGACAGCCACATATCCGGTCATGACATTCTGGATACGGATGGCGCAGAAAATCCAGTTGTTGTCAGGATGATCCGGTGTTTGCACACAAAAAGCCTGATTTTTTTCATAAATCTGATCTTCAATCTGCAAGCGTCTCAGGCTCTCGATCTCTTCGCCCTTCAGTATCATTCCGGCATTGCTTCTGTCGATGCCGTACTCCATTTTTTTCATCAAAGGTGAGGTCTCGATCATGCTGTAGCTGGCATCCAGTACGGATATAGGCAATTTCAGATATTCTTCCGCGCGATTTACCACGTCGGTAAGACCGTGCCCATAGTAGAGAGCGTGATACAGATGATTGATATGAGTTTCCAACCTGGATTCAAATTTCAGCTTTTCCCGGATGGAGGCGCGCAGTATTGCAGGTTCCGGCATATGACTGATCCGAATGCAGGAAAAGGGCAGACAAGAGCAGTCAGTAACCGTTTCCACAAGAAGAAAACAGGAGCCTTTTTTTTGAAAATGATGAAAGGTACTTTTTAATGTGATCAAATCAGCTTCGGAAGGCAACACATAAAGCGTATGAATATCCGGCTGGCAGTTTTCATATAAAACTTCCACATCATAGATGTCTCTGGATTCTTCATATGTGTCATAAACGATACAATCGAACGTATCTGTCACATATTGTATGAGCTGTTTTAATTTAACCATATACAGGATCCTTCTTCTGAGTATTTGCAATTCAACATTTGTTGAAAAATAAATCTTCCATGCAGGAAATTCTCTACAGATGTTTGAAGCGTTTTGGCAATAAACATGCTAAAATTAGCTCAAGTAGAAACAAACTCGCATCTTTCAACAAAATTTTAACATGTCGATTATTTCATGTCAATAAGGTAAGTACTTTTGAAAGGTGTTTCAGGAAACAGAGAAATGAGAAGGAGAGGGAAAGACAATGGCGGTAATTACGATTGACGGTGTCCGTCTGGAAGTGGCGGACGGCAAAAACGTGCTTGACTGTGCACTGGAAGCAGGAATCTACATTCCACACCTGTGCCATCATCCGGATCTTCCGGATAACAGCTCCTGCCGTATGTGTATTGTGGAGCTGGAAGGGACCGAAGGGGTGGTGCCATCCTGTTCGTTGAAGGCAAAGGACGGAATGGTGATCCGCACAAACAGCGAACAGATCGGCAGGCTGCGTACTCTGGCAATGGAGCTGATGCTTTCCGGACATCCGGAGGACTGCTCCACCTGTCCGAAATACGGTGCATGTGAGCTGCAGACGCTGATCCAGTACATAGGCGCAAACAATGCGAGAATGCGTACAAGAACAAAGGGAATCAAATCGGAGGAGCGTAATCCGCTGCTCATCCACGACATGAACCGCTGTATTGTCTGCGGCAGATGTGTGCGCGCCTGCAAGGAAATGAGAGGCGTTGGCATTTTAAAACACACAAAGAAAGATATGGAGGTATACATCGGAACACTTCATGGAAAATTGTTAAAGGATGAGGACTGCAGGTTCTGTACCGCATGTGCGGAGGTCTGTCCCACAGGTACGATCCGTGACAAGCTGCAGCTCTTAAGCTCCGGCATGAAGCGCGAGGATGCGCTGGTCCCCTGCAAGAATGCCTGTCCGGCACACACCGATGTGCCCAGATACATCCGGTTTGTAAAAGAAGGAAAATACGATGAGGCGGCAGCGGTGATCCGTGAAAAAGTACCGTTTCCAAAGGCGCTGGGTTATATCTGCAATCATGTATGTGAATTGCAGTGCAAGCGTGCTGAGGTAAATGAGGCGACCTCCATCCGAAACATCAAGCGTTATGCCGCAGACCATGATACCGGAGCCTGCTGGAAGGGAAAAGGAAAGCAGCTTGCGGACACCGGGAAAAAGGTGTGCGTCGTAGGGGGAGGTCCGGCAGGACTTACCGCAGCCTATTACCTGAGAAAACAGGGACACGCAGTTACTTTGAAAGAAGCGCTGCCCACGGTGGGAGGCATGATGAGCTACGGTATCCCGGCATACCGTCTGCCGAGAGAGATTATCGCAGAAGAGGCAAAGGTGATCGAGGATGCGGGCGTAGTGATCGAAACAAACTGTAAGGTGGAAAAACCGGCAGAGCTGTTGAAGGATTATGATGCGGTTCTGATGGCAGTGGGAACCCATGTGGGGGCGCGACTTCCCATGGAAGGCGCAGATCAGGAAGGCGTTCTGATCAACACTGCGTTCCTTCGTCAGGCAACCATGGGAATGGACACCGGAATGGGCAAAAAGGTCATTGTTCTCGGCGGCGGCAACGTGGCATTTGACTGTGCGAGAACCGCAAAACGTCTGGGCGCAGAGGAGATCCATCTGGCATGTCTGGAAGCAAGAGACGTGATGACTGCGGATGATGAGGAGATCATGCAGGCGCAGGAGGAAGGCATTTTTGTACATCCGGCACAGACCTTTGAGCGGATCACCGGAGACGGAAAAGTAACGGGCGTAGATTTTATGAATGTGAAATCCTTCTCCTTTGATGAAAACCGCAGAGCCATCATTGAAAAGGAGGATGGAAGCGAACACCACATTGATGCGGATACGGTTATTTTTGCAGTAGGACAGAAACCGGATCTGGATGAGTCCTGTGGACTTGAGCTGTTCAGGGGAGCCTATATCGTATGTAAGGAAGGATCCGCTGCGGCATCCATAGAGGGTATTTTCGGCGCAGGAGATGCGGTGTACGGTACAAAATCCGTTATACAGGCGATTGCATCCGGTCGTGATGCGGCATCCGAGATTGATAAATACCTGGGCGGAGACGGGGATATCAGCGAGAAGCTGGCTCCGGAGCAGACCGCAGAACCGAAGATCGGTAAGATCCCGGGCTTTGGCTATCAGGAACGGGTAGGAACAGAGGTAAAATCAGCAGGTGAGAGAGAAGATAACTTTAAACTCTTTGACTTCGGTATCTGTGATGAGCGCATCTGTGAGGAGGCAGGCAGATGTCTCCAGTGCGACCTTCGTTTGCAGATCGCACAGCCGAAGCTGTGGAGTGATTATTCAGACGTAAAAAGTGACGGTTCAGACGGAAAGGAGGCGCAGGCGTGATGAAGGCTTTGGAATATGCAAGAAACATGAGCCCGGAAGAGGTCATTGAAAAAGCGGCTTCCTGCGGTCTGAAAGAATTTGGCGCATACAATACTCCGGTGGCAGACACATGGAAACAGGTCATTTCAGCGAAGAGCAAAAAAAGCGGCATGGAAGTGGAAACGGGCGAAGAGACCAGCGTGGCAGCCGGGCTGAACAACTGTGATACCATACATGCGCTGTGGGAGCTGGCAGAAAAGCAGCCGGAAGCGGTGATGGAAGGGATGGCCATTGCAGCCTATGCAGTCGGAGCTTCCGAAAAACGTCTCTATGTGCCGGAAGGAAAAGTGACCGGGAGCATAACCGCAGCGGCAGAGAAATACGGTGTGGAAGTCATTGAAGGCATTGTAAACAAAAAAGAAAATGAGGGCGGAGCCATCCACCATATCGAAACGATGCTGGCGGTGACAGAGATTTTTGCAGGTACTTATGAGCCCGGCGCATGGATCGCAGTGGCACAGGACGGAAAGGTAGGAGAGTTGACCAAAGTCTCCTTCGGCACAAGGCTTGCCGATATTCCGGGCGTGACGACAGAGGAAATGAAGGCGGCAGCCATCGGAACAAAAGTCAGACCGGTATCGGCTTTGGAAGAAATACTTTCCGGGGATGAACAGCCCGCGGACGGTGTAATCACCCTGTATCCTGAGACCTGCTGCATGATCTGCGAGGCGGAAAAGGTGCTGCGCAGAGCAAGAAAGCAGAGCTGCGGCAAATGTGTATTCTGCCGGGAGGGGCTGATCCAGCTTCATACCATGGAGGAGGAGATCACGAAAGGACAGGGAAAAAAGGAGTTTACCGGAATGCTCACAGAGATCGGGGAGGCGATGGTATTTTCCACCCCCTGTTCCATGGGACAGACGGGCTCCGATTTCGTGCTGGGCACGCTGGAATACTTTGCAGATGAGTACGAGGATCATATCAAAAAGAAAAAATGCAAAAACAATGTATGTTCTGCATTTATGTCCATCTATATTGATCCCAATGCCTGCGGAGGCTGTGAGGAATGTGCGGATGTATGTCCGGTGGATGCCATCGAAGGAAAGGCGGGTTACATTCATATGATCGACGAATTTGAATGTACCAAGTGCGGTAAGTGTATCGCAGCATGTGATAACGATGCCATCATTCAGACAAGCGGGCGTCTGCCGAAGCTGCCGACACGGCTTACGAAAGTGGGAAAATTTAAAAAACGTTAGGGTTTAGTTTGAAAATAAATTTAAAAGGAGGATTTTTACAATGAGAACAATGGATGCAGATGTTGTAGTTGTGGCAGCAGGACCGGCCGGTCTGGCGGCAGCGATCACAGCAGGGGAAAATGACCTGAAGGCTATCGTATTTGAAAAAGCAAATACGACCGGAGGCGCAGCAAACATGGGTATGGGGCCGCTGGGAATCGGCACCAAATATCAGAAGGATTCTTTCTGCGATATTTCTGTGGAGGATGCATTGGATCTTCATATGAAGTATACGCATTTTCGCGTGGATTCTGATCTGGTTCAGACGTATTTTAACAAATCCGCAGACACCATTGAGTGGCTGGAGGATATGGGCGTTGAGTTTGCGGGCTGTTTCCGTTATTTCAGGGAATCGGAAGCAACCTGGCATATCGTAAAGCCGGAGAACGGTGTTATCGGACCCCGTGCGGCAGGACCGATGGTTCGTGCCATGACTGAAAAGGCAAAAGAATTAGGAGCGGAGATTTATCTGGAAACTCCCGTGAAAAGCCTGATCATGGAGGATGGCAGATGTGTCGGTGTAAAAGCTGTGGATAAAAACGGGGAGGAGATCGAAGCCCGTGCAAAAGCAGTGGTTGTAGCTACCGGCGGATTTGGTACAAACAAAGAGATGATCAAAGAGCACTTTGGCTATGATCTGTGGGAAAATTTCTTCCCATTCAATGTACCCGGCACCGCAGGTGAAGGTCTGAAGATGATGTGGGATGCAGGTGCTCAGAAATTCGGCGCCAACATTGAGATGATCTACCAGCTCAAAGACAACATGAATTACTTCCTGCTGGATGCAGTTCTGCGTCAGCCAAACCTGCTGATCAACCAGAATGGCGACCGCTTCATGAATGAGCAGTATATGGGCAATACCACATTTACAGGTAATGCCATTGATCTGCAGCCGGGACATTACGCATACTGCATTATGGACGG
>CAYRZL010000090.1:0-9790 GCA_964428795.1 uncultured Lachnospiraceae bacterium
CAGCATTATCCAAATATATTAATTTACTCATTTTTGTTTCCTCCATTCTTTTCTCTCTGCCAATTCATCAAATCTTCCAATGTATATTTGTCAATGACAGCCTGGACGGCGTCATATATTTCCTGCCACAAGCGCAATGTAACACAATCATTACAGCGCTCACACTCGTTGATCTCTCCTTCCAGACAACTCACCGGAGCCATATCTCCCTCAGTTGCCCTCAGGATCATGCCGATCGTATACTCTTTCGGCTCCTTTGCCAGACGGTAACCGCCTGCCGGTCCTCTGGAGCTATTCACATAGCCGGCTCTGGATAATCCCGAAATGATCTGTTCCAGATATTTTACAGAGATATTCTGTCTCTGAGCAATTTCTTTTATGCGTATCGGTTCTTTTTGATCATTTGAAGCCAGATCCAACATCAACCGCAACGCATATCTTCCCTTTGTGGATATCTTCATTTCGTCTCCTCCAAACGGCGTTCCTGCATATCATACTTCATTACTAGGAAATAGTCAACCACATATTTCCATTTCTTTCACATTTCTTTTATCCATGCCCGATCTCCGTATATTTCATTCGTCTCAGGAAATACTATGAATGTCTCTCCTCTCAGTCAGCAGAGACACATTTTGTTCCGATTCTTTTCGGAACTAATCGGAGGCAAAGATGAAAGAGAAACGTGCGGAAGAGAAAACTGCCAAACATCAATCTGAATTATTCGAAGACCTCATCCACGACAAGTATGAAAACGGAGACTATGATTATATCGCAAATTCCGCCTCCGCCACAGAATGCACCGGGCTGATTGCCCGCGGGGCTGTGGACGAAGCGGAATTGGAATCCTATGCGGATATCTACATGTATCCGCCTCCGCTTCTTTGTGCGGATGAGGAGCCTGCAAAATAATGCTTGCAGTCACAATTTTGTACCTGATACTCAGAAAAGGTTTTTAAGGCAGTCTCTCCGCCCATCCTGGTCTATTGCTTTCTCTTACTATTTCCTACCTTTTTAATATGAAATATAATACACCCTTCCTTCACCGCTGTCAATATGAAATTTCGTTTTGTCCTTGACCATCTTATAAAAATATGTTATCCTCATAGGAATAGAACATTTGTTCGTATTTTCTGTGAGGATATTTTTATGAAGATCATACCGTATCAGTATTCATTAGATGAAAAACTGCAGATTCTTTCCGATGCCGCAAAATATGATGTGGCATGTACATCCAGCGGCGTAGACCGACGGGGGAAAAAGGGTTATGTGGGCAATTCCTGCGCTGCAGGTATCTGTCACAGCTTTGCCGGAGACGGACGTTGCATCTCCCTGCTGAAGATCCTCCAGAGCAACGAATGCATTTATAATTGCAAATACTGTCTCAGCCGGTCAGACAACGATGTTCCCCGGACGACCTTTACGCCGGACGAAATCTGTACGCTGGTGATGGAATTTTATAAGCGCAATTACATTGAAGGGCTGTTCTTAAGCTCCGCTGTATATAAAAATCCCACACACACGATGGAGCTGATGTATCAGACCATTTACCGCCTGCGTACATTTTACCGCTTTAACGGATACATCCATGTAAAAGCCATTCCCTATGCCCCACCGGAATTGCTGGAGCAGATCGGTTATCTGGCAGACCGTATGAGTATAAACCTCGAACTGCCAACAGCCAGCGGGCTTCAGGAGCTTGCTCCTCAAAAGACGAGATCATCCATTCTTCTGCACATGCGCCAGATACAGCACCGCATCATGGATTACCGTCTCGCCATCGGCAAAAATCCGGAAATGGAACGCGCAAAAGGAAACCGTTACTTAAACGACAGTATTTTCAACCATACCTCCGTCCATAGGCTTCCGGGCGATCATTCGCCGGAGATATTGGAAGATTCTCTGCGGGGACTGACTGTTCCGGGCAGCTTTTCCTCGATTTCCAAAAAACCCTTTGTTCCTGCCGGACAGAGTACACAGATGATCATTGGAGCTGCCAAAGAAACGGACTATGAGATTTTATCAACCACCCAGGCATTGTATCGGCAGTTTGACCTGAAGCGTGTATTCTTCTCCGCTATTATGGTTTTCATGCGGAAGAACTGGCACAGCTATTGCATTCCGAAGAACTAAATGACCGATACGCGGATATGTGGAAAACATTTTTCTCCACGATCATGATAAAAGAGCGAAAGAATCCCGTATGCCAGCGCAGCCATCTCCCCCTCTGGTACCGGAAGCATATGACCGAAATGCAGACATAACCATGGGATACACAGCGCAGAAAAATACCGCCCGGTCTTTTTACCGGGCGGCTGCATGATCAATCGCCAAAGAATATCAGTTCTGTTACGAATCCTTCATCATCAAATTTCAGACCGTTAAACCAATGATCCCCACCGGAGATATCCTCCTCCTTGATCGTCTCATAGGGCTGCTGTAAAATTGCCGCTCCGGTCACTGCATCTTTTCTGATACAAAGAGTTCCCTCATAAAAATCACAATCTATACGATCATCGCTGTACTCATACAGATATCTGCCTTCAAAACCTTCCTCCGGGAAAGCATAAATATCAGATTCGTTTTCATCTACGAACTGACTCTCACCCACACAGGTTATGGTCCGTGTCGTTCCATTCAGCTCGTCCACCGTGATCACATACTCCTCACCTTCCTGGGGATTTTCAGGCATCGGGACCGGTTTTGCAAAAGTAGCTTCCACCGTGTAATAATCACCTTCATCCTTTAACGTATCACCATGGAGCGTATAGCTGAGAATAGAATATCCCTTCTGCGTAAATCCATACTCCTGAATCAGCGCCCAGTAGTCAGCCGACTGAGCCGGGCTGGTTTCCGCTTTGGAATCCCCGTTATCTCCATTCTCCGTTTCTCCCGCGGCAGACTTATCCTCATTTTCCTCTGCCTCTTCCGAAGCTTTATCCTGTTCTCCCATTTCTTCCAAATCATTGTCTGCGTCATCAGTTGTATTATCTAACTCTGCCTGTTCGACAGAGCTATCCGTCTGTGATCCTGCATCAGCGCTCTGACCGTCATTCTGTGACTCCGTAGTAACCGTACATCCGCCGCAGATCAAAGCCACTGCCGCCACCAATGCAACTATGCTTTTTCTTTTCATATGTATCCTCCCTCCGGATATTAGTTGCCAGGCATGTGAAGAAAAACTCCGACGGAGGTTTCCTTCAGTAATTCAATTATACCTTATCTTACATTGAATACAAGAAAACTTTTCTTAATTTTTTATAACTTCTTTTGTCCTATCCGCTTTAATAACGGTGATATATGCTTATAGATCAACATCGTAATGACCACGCTGATCATAGCCTTCAAAAACGTGAATGGCATATTAAATACTACGAGACAATCCAGAATAGAATCCACCCCTGGGAAAATAATCTGGTACGCCTGCAAAATCGCTTCCTTTGAAAGGAAATTATAATACACCGGATAAACCACAAAGTAGTTGGATGGTACGCTGACAACCGCCATAAGAACCGCCCCCAGCAAAGCTCCCAAAAACGCACGCCGCTTTGTCTTTTTTTTGCGGTACAAAATACCTGCAGGCAAAATGAAAATCGCATTTAATATAAAGTTGGAAAGCTCACCCACACACGCGCTTGACGTCTGAGGCAAATGCAGCAGATTTTTAATCAACGCGATCAGCACACCTCCAACCGGGCCTACCGCATAGGTTCCGATCAGTGCCGGAAGATCTGACAGATCCAATTTGATAAACCCCGGCATAAACGGTACGCTAAACTCGAAAAATTGAAGAATAAATGCGATTGCGGACATCATAGCCACAATCGTCATACTGTTCACATTTATTTTTGATGATTTCTTTTCCATAAGCACTCCTTTTATCTCATCCGTTACTCAATCATGGATTTTACACAAAATGCGCTATAACGTCAACTAAATATAACAAGATTCTTTACGCAATGTTGCAAGCAGTTGGTAGCAAACACCTCCATGCATGCGTTATAATGTAAGAAAACAAAACGAAAGTAGGAATTTTCATGTTAAAAGACAATTTACTGACACTGCGCAAATTTCATCAATTTTCGCAGGAATATGTAGCGGAACAGGTCGGTGTCTCCAGACAGGCGCTGGCAAAATGGGAATCCGGCGAAACATCCCCTGACATTGACCGCTGCATCCGCCTCGCAAAGCTTTATCAGGTATCACTGGACGATCTGGTGAACTATTCGGAGAAAAAGGAAGGACTGCCCATTCCGCCAAAGGGAAAGTATATTTTCGGTACTGTCATCGTGGGCGAAAAGGGGCAGATCGTAATCCCGAAGAGAGCACGGGATATTTTTCAGATTTCTTCCGGTGACACTCTGGTCGTTCTGGGCGATGAAACACAGGGTATTGCCCTCATGAAAACAGAAGACATGCTAAAGGCATTAAATGAAATGCAGCATCTGGTGAAAAACACGAGGTCATAATCTATGGAAACTATACTGGAAATTAAACATTTGTGCAAAAACTATCCCTCATTTTCCCTAACCGATGTAAGTTTTTCCGTGGAAAGGGGCACTATCATGGGATTTATCGGACGAAACGGTGCCGGAAAGACGACAACCTTAAAATCCATCCTTCATCTGGTACATCCGGACTCCGGATTTGTCTCCTTTTTCGGTCAAAATTTTACAGAGAATGAGCAGTCTGTCAGACAACGCATCGGCTATGCCACTGGAGCCAACACCTTTTATCCAAGAAAAAAATTAAGACAGATTGCCTCTGTCACCAAAAGCTTCTATGCGACATGGGATGATGCAGTCTACCGGCATTACCTTGATTTCTTTTCCCTGGATGAGGAGAAAAAAGTTCTGGAATTATCGGAGGGTATGAAAGTAAAATTCAGTCTCGCACTGGCTCTCTCTCACCACGCCGAACTACTCATTCTGGATGAACCTACCAGCGGACTGGACCCGGTATCAAGAGATGAGCTGCTGGGAATTTTTTCTTATCTGGCAAAACAGGGAGTGGCTGTATTATTTTCCACGCATATCACGTCCGATCTGGAAAAATGTGCAGACGCCATCACCTATATCCGGAATGGAAGAATCGTTGCCGCCAAACCACTGAACACATTTTTACAAGACTATCCCGATTTATCAAATCTGGAAGAAATCATGATTCATTTGGAGAGAAACCCATGAAAGAATTGTTAAAAAAAGAATTATCCTTTACAGCCTTAAAACTCAGCTATCTGTTTATCCTGTTCTCAGTCATGACCATGTTTCCCGGATACCCTATCCTGACAGGCGCCTTTTTTATGTGTATGGGTATTTTTTACACCTTTCAGTCAGCGAGAGAACAGAACGATGTTCTCTATACCGCCCTGCTGCCTGTAAAAAAGCTGGATGTGGTCACCGCAAGGTATTTATTTGTCATCATTTTAGAACTGGCAGGATTTGTCATCTGTGCAGCTTTGACTATTCTTCGCATGACACTGTTAGCGGATTTACCTGTGTACACGACAAACGTTTTAATGAACGCCAACCTGGTATATCTGGGCTTTGTACTGCTCATCTTTACCGTATTTAACACCTTATTCGTGGGCGGTTTCTGGAAGAGTGCCTATTATATCGGAAAACCCTTTCTGCTCTTTTGCATCGGATGCTTTTTCGTTCTTTTCACCGGAGAAGCACTTCACCATTTTTCAAATCTTGAATTTCTGAACTCCCCTAAGGAAAAACCGGGTATACAGGCAATGATTCTGCTGTTTAGTATCATCATTTATACAGCCGCAACTTTTGCATCATGGAAATCGTCGCAAAAACACTTCGAAAAGATCGATCTGTAAATCGCTCTCTTGGCATACCGGAAAAATACTGGTATACTGTTCACCAAAGGGAATCTCCACCGGAGCTTTCTTTCGCATGCTTGGCAACCAAATCCTGCAGCCGGAAAAAATCTGCGTTTTTTCCGGCTGCAGCACTAACATACCGCACAGGAGAGATCATACATGGCAAAATATCACAGCTTATCAGCAGAGCTGCAAGAACGAATCACAAAGGATCGGGAGGGGCATTGGGTAAACCCCTATGCCTTTCAGGATAAAAATATTTTACGCCGGGACATGTCACATGACCGGGCGAATCTCTGGCGTCCGGCTTTTGTGCGTGACTGCGAGAAAATCATGCACATTCCGTTTTATAACCGTTACGCCGATAAAACTCAGGTATTTTCCCTGTACAAAAACGATGATATTTCCAGACGCTCCCAGCATGTACAGTTGGTTGCCCGAATTGCAAGAAATATCGGAACAGTTCTTGGTCTGAACACAGATCTGATCGAAGCGATCTCTCTCGGACATGATATCGGGCATACTCCATTCGGACATGCGGGGGAACGCATTTTGAATGATCTGTATTACGGTGAAACCGGACGTTTCTTCAATCACAATATTCAAAGCGCCCGTGTACTGGATGTACTTTTTCCGCTGAATCTCAGTTTGCAGACACTGGACGGTATTATCTGCCACAACGGTGAGATGGAAATGAAGCAGTATCGCCCTCTGTATGAAAATAATGAAGCCGGATTTGATGCATTTGATCATCGAATGGAAAATTGTTACCGTTCCCGGGACACGATCAAGCACCTGGTTCCATGTACTCTGGAAGGATGTGTCATGCGCGTTTCAGACATTATCGCCTATCTCGGCAAAGACCGTCAGGATGCGGAAAAACTGCACCTGTTTGAGAGCACGCCAAAGTTTGACGGTGGAAATATCGGAACAAGCAATGCCGAAATTATCAACAACATGATCGTCAATATCATTGAAAACAGCTATGGTAAAGATTATCTGAAAATGGACGATGATTATTTTGAGGCATTTTCCCGGGGCAAGAAAGAAAATTACAGCCTTATTTATGGGAATGAAAATGTGGATCGTGTATATAGAGAACAGATCACCCCCATGATCGAGGAGGTCTATTTTCACCTGCTGGCGGATCTGAAATCCCAAAACCGAACATCCGTGATCTACACACACCATATCGCATATTTGAAAAAGCTGACGAGATATTACGCCCCGGACAATCACTATGAAGATGCCGATCCGAATGACATTGTGACAGACTATATTGCCAGCATGACCGACGATTACCTCATTGATCTGTATAAATATCTGTTTCCAAAAGGAAAATGTCATGTGGATTATATCGGATATTTTGACGAAAACATGTAAAACCACATGTTTTATATGATATAATATGAGCACTTAGTGAATGTGAGCCGAAGGCGAAGCATGAACTTAGTGCGAGTAATATCTGGACACTTAATGAATGCGAGCCGAAGGCGAAGCATGAATTTAGTGAACATGATATAATATGAGCACTTAGTGAATGTGAGCCGAAGGCGAAGCATGAACTTAGTGCGAGTAATATCTGGACACTTAATGAATGCGAGCCGAAGGCGAAGCATGAATTTAGTGAACATGATATAATATGACCACTTAGTAGATGCAAGCCAAATAAATGGCAAATTATAAAATAAAGGAGGTTTTTACATGGATGAAAGAAAACGCACCGGACGCGTCACCATACCAACAGATGTGGACGTGGTTCCGGAGACTCTGGAGCTCTTAAAACGCTGGGGGGCGGATGCGATCCGTGACTGTGACGGAACCGATTATCCGGAAGAATTGAAACAGGCTGATGCCAAGGTATACTCCACCTATTATACCACCCGCAAGGATAATGCATGGGCGAAAGCAAATCCTGATGAGATACAGCAGTGCTATATCATGACCGGCTTTCACACTGCCACATCAGAAACCCTTTCCATCCATCTGATGAGCGGAATTTATCCGGAAATGCTGGCTGTAAACAGCCGGGATGACATCAAACGCTGGTGGGAGGTTGTGGACCGTACAACGGGAGAGCCTGTTTTGGCAGATCAGTGGGAATACGCCGAAGCATCCGGTGATGTGATCATTCATGATGCGATACCGTTCCATGATTACACGGTCAGCTTCCTCGCCTACATTATGTGGGACCCGGTACACATGTACAATGCAGTTGTCAATGACTGGAAGGACGTAGAACATCAGATCACCTTTGATGTCCGCCAGCCGAAAACCCATAAATTCAGCATGGAACGCCTGAGAAAATTCTGTAAGGACAACCCTCATGTAAATGTAATCCGCTATACCACCTTTTTCCATCAGTTCACCCTCGTTTTTGATGAACTCGCGCGGGAAAAATATGTGGACTGGTACGGATACTCCGCAAGCGTCAGCCCTTATATTCTGGAACAGTTCGAGCGTGAAGTGGGATATAAATTCCGCCCGGAATACATCATTGACCAGGGCTATTTTAACAATCAGTACCGGATTCCATCCAGGGAATTCAAAGATTTCCAGGCATTCCAGCGGCGTGAAGTGGCAAAGCTGGCAAAAGAGATGGTAGATATCACCCATGAGGAAGGCAAGGAAGCCATGATGTTTTTGGGGGATCACTGGATCGGCACAGAACCGTTTATGGAAGAATTTGCTTCCATCGGTCTGGATGCCGTGGTCGGCAGCGTGGGCAACGGTTCCACCCTCCGTCTCATCAGCGACATTGACGGCGTGAAATACAGAGAAGGTCGTTTTCTGCCTTATTTCTTCCCGGATACGTTCCACAAAGGCGGAGACCCGGTGAAGGAAGCAAAGATAAATTGGGTGACAGCCCGCCGCGCAATTCTTCGGAAACCGATCGACCGGATCGGTTACGGCGGTTACCTGAAGCTTGCCTGTGAATTTCCGGAATTTATCGCATATGTGGAGAGCGTTTGTGACGAATTTCGTCTGCTCTATGAAAACGCAAAGGGAACTACCCCATATTGTGTAAAAACGGTAGCTGTACTGAACAGTTGGGGAAAAATGCGCGCATGGGGATGCCACATGGTACATCATGCGCTCTATCAAAAACAAAATTACAGTTATGCGGGCGTGATCGAAGCATTGAGCGGCGCACCTTTTGATGTACGCTTCATCAGCTTTGATGATATCCGGACAAATCCGGACATTTTGAAAGACATCGATGTGATCATCAATGTGGGCGATGGCGACACCGCTCACACCGGAGGCGCCGAGTGGACAGATCCGGCTATCGCAGTAGCAGTAAAACGCTTTGTCTATGAGGGCGGCGGCATCATCGGTGTAGGTGAACCGACGGGACATCAGTACCAGGGACACTATATCCAGTTGGCAAATATATTCGGCGTAGAAAAAGAAACCGGATTTACTTTGAATTATGATAAATACAACTGGGAGGAGCACCCCGAACACTTTATTTTGCAGGATTGTACGGGACCGGTGGATTTCGGTGAAGGCAAAAAATCCATGTATGCACTGGAGGGAACTGAGATTCTCGTTCAGAGGGAAAAGGAAGTGCAGATGGCAGCCCATACCTTCGGAGACGGACGGGCAGTATATATCAGCGGTCTGCCTTACTCCTTTGAGAACAGCCGCATTTTATACCGCAGTATTCTCTGGAGCTGTCACGACGAAGAAAACCTGCACCACTGGTATTCCGAAAACTTTAATGTGGAAGTCCATGCTTATGTAGCAAACGGTAAATACTGTGTCGTAAACAACACCTATGAACCTCAGGATACCACCGTTTACCGGGGAGACGGAAGCAGCTTTGATCTGCATCTGGATGCAAACGAAATTATCTGGTACGAGATCTGACATCAGATACCGCAGAGCGATGAGTAATCGGGTAGGACAATATGAAGTGACCTCACATTTGTAGCAACGTGGATTTACCTGTAT
>CAYRZL010000091.1:0-9362 GCA_964428795.1 uncultured Lachnospiraceae bacterium
GATGGAATGGGGACTTTCCGGGAGGGCATGTATACCTTTAATAAAGAAGGGATTCAGAAGCTGGCAGAGCTGGCGGGAGATGATCTGGAAAATGTGCTGCGAAGGATCCGGGCATTGAAGGAAGCAGACAGCGGCTATCAGAATTATTCGGGAATCCGGGAAGGTCAGAAGGGGAGTGTCAGATTTTTATTTGAGACGGAAGAGATCTGACTATTATCGTAACAGTTCAGCCCGCGCCATTCGCAAAGCCGCACCTACGTTGCTTTCCCGCTGCTTCGCAGCTAACTTTGCTCATAATCCGGCGCTCCGTTCATAGCATATCGCACATTCTCATTCATGCGAGCATGATTCGTCTGTGCGATACGCTATGGCTGAACTGTTACTTTATATCATAAATTTCTGTTGGAAAGAATTGTTATTTCCTGCCGATTATGGTACACTCAGAAAATAAGTCATAAAAGCAGGAGGATATAGAGTATATGGAAAGTTATAAACAGGAATTTATCGAATTTATGGTAGAGTCTGACGTGCTCCGTTTCGGAGAATTTACATTAAAAAGCGGAAGGAAGTCTCCCTTTTTCATGAACGCCGGCCTGTATGTGACCGGTACACAGCTAAGGAAACTGGGTGAGTATTATGCAAAAGCGATTCACGATCATTATGGTACGGACTTTGATGTGCTGTTCGGACCGGCTTATAAGGGAATCCCGCTGAGCGTGGCTACGACTATTGCATTTGCAGAGCTGTATGGAAAGGAGATCCGTTACTGCTCCAACCGAAAAGAGGCAAAGGATCACGGTGATGCAGGTATTTTGCTGGGCAGCCCGATCAAAGACGGTGACCGCGTAGTGATCATTGAGGATGTGACCACGTCAGGCAAATCCATCGAGGAAACTTTTCCTATTATTCAGGCACAGGGGGATGTGACCATTGTAGGTCTGATGGTGTCCTTAAACCGCATGGAAGTGGGAAAGGGCGGCGAGAAATGTGCGCTGGATGAGATCAAAGATCTCTACGGATTTGATGCAAACGCTATCGTAACCATGGATGATGTAGTGGAGTGTCTGTATAACAAACCGTGCAATGGAAAAATCGTGATTGACGATACATTAAAGACTGCGATTGACGCATACTATGAAGAGTATGGGGTAAAGTAGAAAAAGAGATAAGACAGGATATGTTTATTGACAGGCATTACAGGAAATTGCGTGCTCTCAGTCTGGTATTTTTTGGAATATACATTGCTCTGATGATTTACTTTCTGTTTTTTGCGGAGATGCTGGGGCGGACGGATGCAGAGCGCACTTATCATTATAATCTGGTTCTATTTCGGGAAATCAAACGGTTTATTGTATATCGTGATATTCTTGGCACCTATGCGGTGGTTGCCAATCTGTTTGGCAATGTGGTAGCATTTGTGCCATTTGGCTTTTTTGTCCCGATTTTGATGAACAGGAAAAAACATCCGGTGATCGTGATTTTATACGGGGCTGAGATCAGTCTTGCGGTGGAAATCATTCAGCTTGTTACAAAAACAGGCAGTTGTGACGTGGATGATCTGTTGCTCAATACGATTGGTGTTGCGGTCGGTTATTTGGGATATGAGATTTTTCGGGCATTTCACCAGAAAAGCAAAAGAAAGTATCGGTATAAAAAAACGTAGGAGACTAATGTGAAAAAAAGTATATCAAAGAAAACGGATACCAAAGAAAAGGATTTGACCAGAAAAGAGAAAAAGGAAAAGCGTCAGCGTGAGAAGCGCAGAAGAAACAGGAACAGGACCCAGAAGCCGAGCGGTGTTTTGTCCATCCTTTTTTGTATTGTTTCTATTGCGTTAATATTAGATGCAATGTTCCTTTCGTGGAATGTGGACGGAAATGCCGGATGGAATGTCGGCGTTATGGGAGCGTTTGCATTACTGTCTGCGCTCACCGGCTGGGTATTTGCTCTGGCGGGTAAGCGTGATCTCACTGCGATTCAGACGCTGCCGAAGGCGGGTTCGGTCATAGCTACCGTGCTGGTGATCGTATCGGCGGCTTTCTGGGCTATTGGATTTGTTTTAAGCTGAGAAAAGGACAGACAATTTGAAGCAGAATAAAAGTAATTGAGGTTTAAGAAAAATGAGCGAGTACGGAATGTATAAACAGAAATTTGCCCGGGAAAATGAGCAGGTGCAGGAACGTTTTGAACTGATCCGGGAGCGTTTGCAGATGATTCAGAAGGAAAAAACCGTTCCTGAGCAGTATCTGGACTATTTCAGGGGACAGGCGTCCTACCTGCTGTATTTATGCGAACTGCTGGACAGAGAACAAAGCGGAGAACTGGACAGCCGCAGTATGGAGCAGTGTCAGGAGGATAACCGGAAGCTGTATGAGGATATCGCACCGGAACATTATGGGATATGCTATGGCAATCCGGATTATGCATGTGCCAACTTTGGAAGAGAGATCGGTCAGCTTCTTGCGTTTTTGTACAGACAGATCCGCACGGGTATCGGTTATGCTTTTGAGGGAAGAAAAGAGCTGCTGACGATGCAGTTGGAATTGTTTGTGGCTATTTACAATCTGTTTGAAGTATCAAAGAAGGATGAGATCGATACGAAAGAAATCAGGCAGACGATCTACTGGCATTTTTCCGATTACAGTGATATCTATCAGTCGGAGTATATGCTGGAGCTGCTTGAGCCGGACAGAGATTTCTATATAGGAATGATCATGGAGTCTGATCTGAATGATCTGACGTATCTATATCGTTACGGGCTTCCGGTGAGCGGGAATGAGATTGGAATAGCGGTATTTTTAAATCAGATGGGAGAAGATGAAATTCAGGCGATGGCAGATACCTTTACCGAGGGTTTCCGCATGGGATTTGAGAACAGTGGAAGGGATTTGTACAGCAAAAAAACGGTAGCTCTCTACTGCCCGGTGGGATTTGAACGTATGATGCGTGCCGCTGTCCGCAATTTTGAGAAACTGGGACTGAAGTCAAAGCTGTTCCGTTGCGCTATGGGAACGGATCGCGGATGCTACTGCACACCGGTAAACAGGCAGTTTGATTTTGATCACAGAGAGGACCGCGCACTTTACTTTGACAAGGCGTTTGTGGAGCGGAGACTGGAGGTGGCGCGCACCACTTTTGAGGATTACAAAAAGCTGGCGGCAGACCATGCGGGTCCTGCGGTGGTGGAAGTGTTCGGAGAGGCGCCCTTTGCACCGGAAAGCAAGGAGACTGTAATTTCTTACTCTGACAAACAGCAGGAGTTAAATGTGTATTATGCTTCCATGAGTGGCCAGATCATGAATGAATACATCAAGGGAGATGAGACAAGCTTCACGATCATTTCATACCCGCTGCCGGAGATCGGAGCACAGTTTGAAGAGATATTTGCAAAAACCGTGGAATTAAATACGCTGGACTATAAGCTGTATCAGGGAATCCAGCAGAAGATCATTGATGTGCTGGACGGAGCAAAAGAAGTACGCATTTTGGGAACAGGTATCAATCGAACGGATCTGACGGTTTCCATTCATCCGTTGGATGACCCGGAAAAGCAGTCTGCCTTTGAGAACTGTGTGGCAGATGTAAACATTCCGGTGGGCGAGGTGTTTACCTCCCCGGTGCTGAAAGGAACTAACGGAACACTTCATGTAAGTGAGGTATTCTTGAATGGTCTGAAATATGTGGATCTGGAGATCGTATTTAAGGATGGAATGATCGATTCCTATACCTGCGGCAATTTTGAAACAGAGGAAGAAAATAAGAAATATATTAAGGACAATGTGCTGATGCATCATGATACACTGCCTCTGGGTGAGTTTGCTATCGGAACAAACACCACAGCATACCGCATGGGTAAAGTGTATCAAATCAATGATAAGCTGCCGATTTTAATTGCAGAGAAAACAGGACCGCACTTTGCAGTGGGGGATACCTGTTATTCCCACAGTGAGGACGTGGTGGTGCATAATCCAAACGGAAAAGAGATCGTGGCAAAAGACAATGAAGTTTCTGTTCTGCGAGACGAGGATATGAGCAAGGCATACTTTAACTGTCATACCGATATCACCATTCCCTATGAGGAGCTGGGAAGTATTACAGCGATATATCCGGATGGTTCCACCGCGGAGGTGATTCGGGATGGACGTTATGTGATTCCGGGGACGGAAGCGTTGAATAAACCATTGGATGAGCAATAGAAAGAAAAGGAGAAAAGATTATGGCAAAAGTAGGAATTGTTATGGGTAGTGATTCAGATATGCCGGTTATGGCAAAGGCGGCAGAGATTTTGGAAAAGCTGGGTGTCGACTATGAGATGACGATCATCTCTGCACACCGTGAGCCGGATGTATTTTTTGAGTATGCAAAAAGCGCAGAGAGCAAAGGATTTAAAGTGATTATTGCAGGGGCAGGAAAGGCGGCACATCTGCCGGGCATGTGTGCGGCGATTTTCCCTATGCCTGTGATCGGTATTCCGATGAAAACCTCTGATCTGGGCGGCGTGGATTCTCTGTATTCCATCGTGCAGATGCCATCCGGTATCCCGGTAGCAACGGTGGCCATCAACGGAGGTCAGAATGCAGGTATTCTTGCTGCAAAAATTCTGGCAACTTCTGATCCGGAGCTGCTGCAGAGATTGAAAGACTACTCCACGGAGCTGAAAGAGCAGGTGGAGGCAAAGGATGCGAAGCTGAAGGCAGAAGGCTATCAGGCATTTCTGTAGGAGGAAAATAAGTGGCGGCATATACGGAATTTGCGCGGGTATATGAAGAACTGATGGATAATGTACCTTACGAAGCGTGGTGCGAATATCTGACAGATATATTGGCTGAATATGATATTTCAGATGGATTGGTTCTGGAGCTTGGCTGCGGTACGGGTACGATGACCAGATTGTTTGCAAAAAAAGGATATGACATGATCGGGGTGGATGCCTCGGAGGATATGCTGTCCGTGGCAAGGGAACGGGAGTGTGAAGGAATCCTCTATCTGCTGCAGGATATGCGGGAGTTTGAATTGTACGGAACGGTGCGGGCAGTTGTTTCAGTCTGCGATTCCATGAATTATATTCTGGAAGAGGAAGATCTGCTCACCGTATTTAAGCTGGTAAACAATTATCTGGATCCGGGCGGTATTTTCGTGTTTGATATGAACACCATGCATAAGTACCGGGATGTGATCGGTGACAGTGTCATCGGTGAAAACCGGGAAGATGTGAGCTTCATCTGGGAAAATTATTTTGACGGGGAATCCTGCGTCAACGAGTATGCGCTTACAATGTTTGTGCAGAAGGAAAATGGTCTCTATGAAAAGCAGGAAGAGTTTCATTACCAGAGAGCATATGAAATTGACCAGGTGACAGATCTGCTTGAAAAGGCAGGTATGGAGGTGCTGTCAGTTTATGCGGAGGGAAGCAGAGATCTGCCGGATGCAGAGAGCGAGCGTGTATATTTTGTGGCGCGTGAGCATGGAAAATAAGTGTGCTTGTACGAATTGGACTGTGTTTGAAAAAGTATGTGCATATTATTAAGAAGATGTTGAGGTCAAAAACTGATGAGTGATTGGAATAATAAGAAGGAAATTGCACCGGGTGATGACTATATTGTCCGTGCGGTTGCAGCGGGCAGCGCCATTCGCGCATTTGCCATTTCCTCCAGAAATCTGGTGGAATATGCCCGTTGCAGGCATAATTCCAGCCCCGTGGTAACAGCGGCATTGGGCAGGCTGCTCAGCGGCGGCGCCATGATGGGCGTGATGATGAAGGGAGAGGATGATCTTCTCACCATTCAGATCAAATCCGGAGGCCCCATGCGGGGTATGACGGTGACCGCGGATGCCCATGGAAATGTAAAGGGCTATCCGGTCGTGCCGGATGTGATTCTTCCGGCAAACAGTAAAGGCAAACTGGATGTGGCAGGCGCGGTAGGCGCCGGACATATGTATGTCATTAAGGATATGGGCTTAAAGGAGCCTTATGTGGGCCAGACAGCGCTTCAGACCGGCGAGATTGCGGAGGATCTCACCTGGTATTTTGCAGCCTCGGAGCAGACGCCCTCTGCCGTGGGACTCGGTGTTTTGATGGAAAAAAACAATACCGTAAAACAGGCAGGCGGATTTATTATTCAGTTGATGCCATTAACCGATGAACATATCATTGACCGGCTGGAACAGAAGGTGGCGGAAGTGGCTTCCGTGACGGACATGCTGGAACAGGGAATGAGTCCGGAGCAGATCTTAGAACAGATCCTTGGTGAGTTTGGTCTGGAATTTACGGATCGTATTCCGGCGCACTTTTCCTGCCGCTGTTCGAAAGAGCGGGTAAGCAAGGCGGTGGCCGGTATTGGAAGAAAGGAACTGGAAGAGATGATTGCGCAGGGAGAGCCGGTTACGGTAAAATGCGACTTCTGTAATACGGATTATGTGTTTGAAACGGAAGAGTTGAAGGAGATTTTAAAAGGATGAGACACGGTTTTGTTAAAGTGGCGGCGCTGACGCCAAAGGTAAAGGTTGCCGACCCGGTATACAATGCAGAGATTATCTGCGGCATGATGGATGAGGCTCAAAGCAGGGGAGCGCAGATCATGGTGTTTCCGGAGCTTTGTATCACAGGCTATACCTGCGGGGATTTGTTCTGGCAGGAATTGTTGTTGAAAAAGGCGAAGGATGCGCTGATGCAGATTGCTATGCATACAAATCGAAAAAACTATCTTGCGTTTGTGGGATTGCCTGTTGCGCATGACGGAAAACTTTACAACGTGGCTGCTGCGGTGTCGGCAGGGCAGATACTTGCATTGATTCCGAAAACCTGTCTCCCGGGATATAATGAGTTTTATGAGACCCGTCATTTTACCAGCGGTATGGACAAGCCGGTACCGCTGGATCTCGGTGACGGTGAGATCGTTCCTATGGGGAAGAAGATCATGCTTGTGTGCAGACAGATGCCGGAGCTTAAAATTGCCGCGGAAATCTGTGAGGATCTGTGGACACCGAATCCGCCGAGCATTGAGCATGCTCTGGCAGGCGCTACCGTGCTGGTAAATCTGTCTGCCAGTGATGAGGTGACCGGAAAAGATACTTACCGGAAAAATCTGGTGTCCGGACAGTCGGCACGCTTGCTCTGCGCATATATTTATGCCAGTGCCGGAGACGGAGAATCTACCCAGGACGTAGTATATTCCGGTCATAATATCATTGCCGAAAACGGAACTATTCTGGCAGAATCCGAAAGGTTTGTAAATGAGTCTGTTTATACGGAGATTGATCTGCACCGGTTGACGGCAGAGCGCCGGCGTATGAGTACGTTTTCTTCATCCGGGGAGGAATATATAAATATCAGCTTCCCATTGGATTGCAGGGAGATGGCATTGACCAGGTATGTGGATCCGGCTCCTTTTGTGCCAGGCAGCAAATTGGATCGTGATAAACGTTGTGACGAAATTTTGATGATTCAGTCCATGGGACTGAAAAAACGTCTGGAGCATATCGGTTGTCAGAGTGCTGTGGTAGGAATATCCGGTGGCCTGGATTCCACCTTGGCATTGCTTGTGACCGTTCGTGCTTTTGATTTACTTGGAAAAGACAGAAAAGGTATTGTGGCGGTGACGATGCCGGGCTTTGGTACCACAGACCGTACCTATGACAATGCGGTAAGTCTGATCCGGTGTCTCGGGGTTACCTTCCGTGAAGTGGATATTAAACATGCGGTAACCGTCCATTTTGGGGATATTGGTCATGATATCAATAACCATGATGTGACTTATGAAAACGGACAGGCGAGAGAACGGACCCAGATTTTGATGAACATTGCAAATCAGACCGGAGGAATCGTCATTGGAACCGGAGATATGTCCGAGCTGGCATTGGGATGGGCTACTTATAACGGAGATCATATGTCCATGTACGGAGTGAATGCATCTGTGCCAAAGACTCTGGTTCGCCATCTGGTCCGGTACTATGCGGATACCTGTGGAGAGGATACATTAAGAGACGTTCTTTTAGATGTGTTGGATACGCCGGTGAGTCCGGAGCTGCTTCCGCCGGAGGACGGAAAGATTTCCCAGAAAACGGAGGATCTGGTTGGCCCATATGAATTGCATGATTTCTTCCTGTATCAGATCCTGCGTTTTGGATTTGAACCGCAGAAGGTATATCGACTGGCAAAGATCGCATTTCAGGATACCTATGATGCAGAGACCATAAAGAAATGGCTGAAAACATTTTACCGCAGATTCTTTTCACAGCATTTCAAGCGGAGCTGTCTGCCGGATGGCCCCAAGGTGGGTACGGTGGCGGTATCTCCAAGGGGAGATCTTCGGATGCCCAGCGATGCCTGTGCACGAATCTGGCTGGATGAGCTGGAGGCATTAGAAAACTGATTATGAGGAAATAAAAAAAGATGTGCGCGGACAGATCCGTTCACATCTTTTTGGCTGCCAAGCATGCGAAAGAAAGCTCCGGCGGAGTTTTTTTCGTTGCAAAGCATCCGAAGGAAAGCTCCGGTGGAGGTTTCCTTTGGTTTAAAATTATTTTGTGCCGAAAATCCGGTCTCCCGCATCTCCCAGTCCCGGACAGATATAGGCATCCTTGTTCAGCTCGCGGTCAATGTGCCCCACATAGATCTGGATATCCGGGTGTGCCTTGCTCAGTTTCTCGATTCCCTCCGGCGCTGCGATAATGCACATAAATTTAATGTTTTTGCCGCCATGTGCTTTGATAAAATTCACCGCAGATACAGCAGAACCGCCGGTTGCCAGCATTGGATCGGTAACTACGATGAGACGCTCGTCGATCGGTTTCGGAAGCTTGCAGTAATATTCGTGAGGTTCATGGGTCTCTTCATCACGGTAAAGGCCGATATGACCTACTTTGGCAGTGGGAACCAGTGCCTGGATTCCGCTGACCATACCAAGACCTGCCCTCAGAATAGGTACGATTGCAAGTTTGCGTCCGGCAATGACCGGAGTCATGCATGTTTCAATAGGAGTTTCAATCTCCACTTCAACAGTAGGGAGATCTGCCAGGGCTTCATATCCCATCAGCATAGCAATTTCTTCTACCAGAGATCGAAACTCGGCAGTTCCGGTCTCCTTGTTTCTCAGCATAGATATTTTATGCTGAATCAGCGGATGATTTAGTTCTGTAATTTGTCTCATGTATAATCCTCGCTTCTTTATTCGGCGTTTTCTTTTTCCAGGGCTTCTGTGATCTCATCCAGCATGCGGATCACTTCATCTTCGCCAACTTCGTCAAAAGCTTCGGAAACCCGCTCCATTTTATCAAAAAAGCTCTCTTTTTTCTCACCGTCACAGCCTGCGTTAGAACCGCATGTATGGCAGCTTCCGGTGCAGCCGCCCATCATATTTTCA
>CAYRZL010000092.1:0-9325 GCA_964428795.1 uncultured Lachnospiraceae bacterium
TTTTCTGCGGGCGGCGAGAGCTTTTCAGGCTCCAGCCGGAAGTATTAAACACAGGAGCTGATGGAAACCCTGATGGGCAGCTGTTAATATTCTGCATGGCAAAAAGCGCTTCATGTAAATGAGACGCTTTTTGCGTAATAAGAAGAAATGTTTGCAATATTGGGTTTATTTCCTTAATACTTCGTTATACATGGCCATCAGATTTTCCGGCGGAACGTTTGCCACAATATTGTGGATGGTATTGAATACAAATCCGCCGTCCTTGCTTAAAATATCAATTCTTTCACGGACTTGTCTTCGGACCGCTTCTGGTGTTCCGAAGGGGAGCGTATTCTGGGTGTCTACGCCGCCGCCCCAAAAGATAAATTTATCTCCGTACTCTTTTTTGATGTTTTCGGCATCCATGCCCTCCGCGGACAACTGCAAAGGATTCAGACAGTCGAGTCCCATCTCCACAAAATCGTCCAGCAGATCGTAGACAGCGCCGCAAGTGTGGTAAAAAGTCTTCCAGGATGTATTTTTATGTACCCAGTCGTTTATTTCTTTGTAAAAGGGCTTATAGAGATCGCAGAAGATATCTCTTCCTAATATGAGGCTCTTCTGGCAACCAAAATCTGTGCCGGAGATCCATACTACCTGAATACGGTTCCCAACCGCCTGCTTATATATTTCAAGATTTTTCAACATAACGTCTGTCTGATATCGGAAAATTTCCCTGATATATTCCGGATAGAGCATGTGGGCCAAGAGCCAGTCGTCCACACGGCGGATCCCTTTTGGATGCTTTACAAAGGGCCCGGGAACCATGGCAGCATCTCCGAGACCTGCGCCGCCAAGAAGCCCGACAATACCGTACTCGGTATTCTGATACAGCTCTATGGAGCGCTTTTCCCAGTACAGTGCATCCTCATCGGTGGCCACGGAAAAGTCGTTTTTGAAATCCTCCAGAGGCGTCAGATCATCCTCGTCCAACTCCATATTAAAGGCATCTCGAGGGGCTGTATCAAAAAATGAGCCATTTTTAGGCATCATTGCACAGTACTGTGCAGTGCGATCTCCCTGCGGGTAAACCCATTTTGTTCCGTTGGAATCTTCATCGAACTCAAAGCCTCCGCCCATGAGTACCGGTGTGCCGTCGTCCATTTCCCATGTCTTCCAGTCTTCGTTTTTATAGCCAAAAAAGTTACTGGTATTCCAGATCCCGACAACATCTACGTTTAGTGCCTGCAAAAGGTCATCCTCAATCTCGCCCAGCATTTGACCGGGTTCTATGATACGGATGGGTCTTTCTTCCAGCCGCATGGCCGCACGAAGCCTGTAAAGGGTACTGGCATTAATCCCGGTCTGTGCGGTAGCCCCAAGATCAAGGGGCGGCCGGTCAGTCTGCTGATGGTTCAGAGCTGCAATTAAACGTTCTCGGGATGTCATATTTCTTACTCCTTTTAAAACATTTTCTGATATTGGAGGGAGCACTGTTTTAATTTGCTGCATCGTCTCATGGGATTCTGGGGTTTTCGTTCTTGGCAACTTCCATAAAAGCAATGACATTTTCTGGAGGAATATCAGCGGGCATTGCATGTGTGGGCGCCAGAATATACCCTCCGTCCTGGGCTAAAATATCCATGACACGGTGCATTTCCGCCTTTACCTCCTCAGGAGTTTTAAAAGGAAGAATACATTGGGTGGAGATACCGCCAAAAAATGTAATACGATCGCCAAAACGTTTTTTAAAATCCACGATGTCATATACTTCCGGCTGAAAGGTATTATAAATATCAAGCCCCAGCTCTACAAGATCAGGAAAAACCTCACGGCAGTCGCCGCAGGAGTGCTGTGCGACATACATGCCGTAGCTCTTTACATGATCGTACATTTTCTTTAATTGTGGTTTCACGAATTGCCTCCAGAGAGGATAGCCCATCTGTAGTCCTTTCTGCTGACCCCAGTCATCGCCGAAGAAAATGCAGTCAATTGGGTATTGTGCTACGATGTCCACTACCTTACAATTATATTCTACAACATTATCCAGCACTTCCTGAACAAACTCCGGCTCCTCCAGCATATCTACTAGCGTTTCAAATGTGCCGTGAAGGGTCCACAGACGTTCATACAGCGAAAAGCCGATGATGTACATGGTGAATTTATCTTTTTGTGCTACAAGACGCTCGCATTTTTCCCGGATCAGAGCTTCGTCCGGTTCCGGAAACTGATAATCTCCGATTTCCGGCTCCGGTATGGGATGGATCTTGGCGATTCCAAAATCACCCTCCTGAACTCCTTTATCCCAGACAACTCCGAACATATCCCTGAACATACCGTTTCCAAGATCTGTAAAGGATTCATTTCGCTCCTGAGCAAGATAAGAATCACTGTGTTGAAAGTAAAGCGGATCACCGGTGTATTCGATCATCTTATGTAATTCTTCTTCTGTCAGATCCAGAAAATAGGGGATGACAGGAGTGCTTCTGTGCTTTAAAGCCTGAATTACAATCTGTCTTTTGGTCATGATAGTCTCCTTTCATAATGCTGAATTCATGCCAGGATGATGGGACACCCTGGCATGAATTGCAAAATCGCAGGTATTATTCTGCATCGGCTCCCATGATTTCTTCATAATTTGTGGGATCTACCATGATACCTCCCAATGGATAGACACCATATTCATTATCACCTTCATAAGTGTCTTTATAATCACCAAAGATCTCTTTTCCGTCTCTTAAGTACTCAATTGCGGCGATTGCCTCCTGTTTGCCGGTCTCTTCAGAGGAAAAATAAGCAGCAGCCTTAAAACAGGAATAATCTTTCTTAAATTCATCCTTTGCGATGTATGCACCTGCGCCGACAACACAGGCGTCAGCATCCAGATTAGCGGCTTCCAGAGCCCGGGTAGCACCTGCTGCACCCTCATCATTGGGAGCGGTTACGATCCATTTTGTGATCTCAGGATGAGCGGTGATGGTAGCAGCAGCTACATCGTATCCGGCTTCAGTGGTGCCGTCATAATTTGCATCGATGATCTTAGTTTCGTCAAAGTCTGGACAGCCGGCAAGGAAGGAATCCTTAGCGCCTTCTGCACGAGGAACGCAGGAGCTTACCTCATTCATGGTCATGCGCATATATCCGATTGTTTCGGCGTCTGTAGCGAGATCCATTTCCGAATTTACATAGTCAGCGAGCCATTCACCCATGTCGCTTCCCACAACGTAGGCATTCAATTCCAGAGCCGGAGCGATATGCTTGCCGTCTACAATCAGTCCGTCTGCATCTGCGAAAACGGGGATGCCTGCAGCATCGCAACGGTCAACGATGGTCTGGGAAAGCCCTTGGTCAGGTGGGCAAATAATAATAATATCCACGTTCTGTGCAATAAGATTATCCAGGTTATTTAAGGATTTTTCGGGATCCATCTCGCAGTCAAGTGAGATGACTTCAGAAGCGCCCATTTCCTTTGCGGTATTCTCAAGTGATTCTAAGGTGCCCTGGAACCATTCCTGTGAAAGATCCTTGCAGATATAGCCGATCACCCAGCCACCGTCTTCCTTCGCCTCTGCATGTACGGGTGCGCAAACTCCGGTGAGCATTGCACCTGCCATTAGCATTGCCAACAATTTTTTCTTCATGTGTTTGTCCTCCTTTATATTTTTTTTGTTCGGAGTGGTATCCGAACATTGTACCATCCCTGTAATAGTGATGGCATGTTTGGTGTTAGTTTATAGTAAAACCCCGTGGAGTTATACTATACGTTTAACGATTTGAGAGAGTCTTTAAAGCCTCTCTCTGACGTTGTTGACTTCTCAGGTAATCAAAGGCAAGGGCTGCGATAAGGAGAAGACCCTTTGCCACTTTTTGCCAGAATGATTGCACATTCAGGATGGATAAACCATTGTTGAAGCCCTGCATGATTAAAAGGCCGATCAAAGCGCCAGTCATGTTCCCGATACCACCGCTCATGGCAACTCCGCCAAGTACACATCCAGTTACTGCATCAAATTCCAATCCGTCTGACGCAGAGGGCTGTCCGCTGTTCATACGGGATGCGAGAATGATTCCGCCGATGGAAGCCATGACAGAAGAAAGGGCGAAAAGGAAGGTAACTACCTTTTTGGACTGGATACCGGCCAGTCTGGCTGCGTTGGAATTACCGCCCACCATGTAGATGCTTCTTCCGAAGCGGGTTCTTGCAAGGGTTACTGCAAAAATGACGGTCAATATCAAAAAGATATAAATCGGCATCGAGATTCCAAAGATTCTTGTAGAACCTATCTTCAGGAAAAGAGAATGTGTTACAGATATCGATTTTCCATTACAGATAATATACGCCAGACCTCGGAAAATGGATTGTGTTGCCAGTGTTGCGATAAAAAAGCTGATATTTAATTGTGTTACCAAAAATGCGTTAACAAGTCCGATACAGGCGCCTACAGCAAGGACAAGGAGAATTGCCGGTATCATGGGCCATTGTGCTTTCAGTAAGACCGCAACCATTACCCCGGAAAAAGCGCTGACTGAGCCGCAGGACATATCGATTTGTCCTGCAATCATCAGAAAAGTCTCTCCTATAGTAACCAATCCCACAACAGAACAGGATATAAGTATGTTCAGAACATTGGCCTTTGAAAGGTATGCACTTTTTAAAATCGTAAAAATGATGACCATTATGACCAGGGCTATAAAAATTCCCAGATTGGAGGATTTCCGTATGCTGGTCCAAATATTATTTTTATTTTGTGTTTTCATAAGTCCTCCTGAATAAATACAAAGTTAATGATTTTCCCGCATAGCATAGCTCAGAATTTCGGATTCTGTTGTCTCTTTCGGATTCAGTTCGCCGGTGATCTTTCCCTCACGCATAACAAGGATTCGGTCACTTAAGCCGATGATTTCCTGAAGCTCACTGGAAACGATAATCACGCCGATCCCTTTTTTGGCGAGATCGCAGGCCATCTGATATATTTCTGCTTTAGCGCCTACATCAATTCCCTTTGTGGGTTCGTCCAGAATCAGAACCTTTGGATCTGTGGCCAACCAGCGAGCCAAAATAACCTTCTGTTGATTGCCTCCCGACAATTCTCCGATATGCTTCTCTTCGTCTGGAGTCTTGATACGAAAATCTTTTATGCCCTGCAGAGCAACAGCCCGTTCCTTTGCCGGTAACAGCCATTGCCCCTTGCTGACCTTTTCCATGGAGGCAACGATGATATTGTCAAGGACCGAACGAATAGAAAAAATGCCCTGTTCCTTTCTATCTTCTGTGGCAAGGCCAATGCCGCTTTTTATGGCCTCCTTGGGGCTTTTGAAATGAACTTTGCGTCCTTCAAGGATAATTTCCCCTTCCTGCCACGAATCTGCCCCGAAAACTGCCCGCATGGTTTCGGTACGTCCAGCGCCTATCAGTCCGGCAAAACCCAGAATTTCTCCACGGTGAAGCTGAAAACTCACATCATGTACCCATGGGTTTTTTAGATGCCTGACGTCCAGGATAACATCCCCTTTTCGGGTGTTTCTGTCAAGATTTTCGTAGATATTGCCCAGATCTCTGCCGACCATCAGCTTGATAAGCTCATTTTCCGAAGTATCCTTTGTGGCAAGTTGAGCGATGAATTTTCCGTCCTTTATGACAACTACCTGATCTGTAATGCGGAATATTTCTCTCAAACGATGAGAAACATATAGAATGATCAGGCCTTGTTCCTTTAATTTTTTTATTATGGAAAAAAGCGTATCGATTTCCGTATCTGAGAGACTTGCAGTGGGCTCGTCAAAGGCGATGACTTTCGGGTGTCTCCGGTAAGCCTTCATGATCTCTACCATCTGCTGATGTGCGACTGACAAATTTCGAATCTGTTCGGTTGCCTTTATGGGAAGCTGGAAGGTGTCAATGATATCCTGCGCCTCCTTATTCAGCTCCCTGAAATCAATGAAGCCCGCTTTTCGGACGGGGATATCCTCCATAAAGATATTCTCAGCCACAGAGAGATAAGGTATAAATTGTCTTTCCTGATAAATGATACTGATACCTGCCTCGATGGCTTCCATCGGTGATTTAAAATGCTTTTCCTCGCCATTTAAAAGATATTGGCCTCCGTCAGCTTTGTAATCACCGTTCAGTATTTTAAGTAATGTGCTTTTGCCGGCGCCGTTTTCACCAAGCATGGCAACGACCTCTCCACTATTTGCCTTAAAACTGATGTTGTCCAGTGCACGTACTCCTGGAAATATTTTTGATATGTTGCGAAATTCCAGACAGCTCATCTGCTCCCTCCTTCCTTTCAGAACATTAATTAAATTAGGATTATTATATATAATCAGTACGAAGGACAAAATAAAGGAAATTAACATTCCTTTATAAATATTAACCAATTTATGAAAAATGCTGGTATTTGCCCAAAAAAATAGTAAAATATTATTTAATTTAATTGATTTACAGGAGAAAATAATGTCCAAAAAACAAAAGTTGCTGTTTAAAATGGTTTTTTCGTATTCTGCTTTGGTTGTTATTGTTTTTGGAAGTGTTTTGGGAATTGTTACTTATAAGTATTTTAATTTTATTTTTTTGGAAAAGAGCAATGTCTACAAGCAGAAAGCTGATATTGTTTTGGAACAGTTGGATGAAAATATTCAAAAGGTGGGTAGCCTTCACTCACAGATAAGTAAAATATATGGGATGGATGATCTGGAGGAAGGCATCATAAAGGATGGAAGTGAGAGATTAGCAGAGCTACGGGCAGTAAACTGGGAAATCCGGGGTATTTATCTGTATGATAGCAGCCTGAACATGATTGATCATGCGACAGATTCTCTTGCCGGGACGCCGGATTTTAGAGGGCTTGAGGCATTTGTAAAGAGCAGAGCTTACAGAAAATTTGAAGTTCAGGATAATGCTCTGATCTATTTTGGAGCTATTTCGCTGTTTGAGAAAGAGATTTTTGGATACGATGCATATGTAGTGTTCGTTCTGGATGCAGCGCGTATGGTTTACAACATGAATAATGAGGCAAAAAATACCTTTGACGGTGTATATCTGCTGGACGGTGATACAATTGTATCAGAATATGGGGCGGAGGTGAACAAAGAGCTTATTACCGGAGTTACGAATAATCAGCGGATAATAAGTGGAAATAATTCCTATATGGTCTTTCGGAAACGAGATGGCGTATACGCAGAATGGGAATTGGTAGCTCTCGTGAATGTTGACGTATATTTGCAGGAAATCATGATGCTGTTTGTGCCCCTTTCAATACTTACAGTGATAGCGATTATTCTGATTATTTTGATAAGTATTTTTATTTCTTCAAAAATCACCAATACAATCTCGGAAATCAATCAGGCAATGGTTCAGCTGGAACAGGGAAATTATCCTCCTGCGCTGGTTTCCGGTACAAACGACGAGATCAATGAGCTTATACAGGGGTTTAACCATATGGTACAGAGCCTAAAAAAGCTTAATGAGGATGTTATTCGGGAGCAGGAGGAAAAAAGAAAATATGAAGTGGAGAAAATCCATATTCAGCTTGAGTTGCTGCAGTCTCAGATAAATCCGCATTTTATTCACAATACGTTGAATGCCTTAAAGTTTATGGCGTTGTCAGCGGGAAACAATGAGCTGGCATCCGTTATTACCAGCTTTAATTCGCTTCTACGGGCTTCTATTAGTACAAATACAGAATTTACCACTGTGGAGGAAGAGTGCCAGTATGTGATGGAGTATATGAATATACAGAAAATACGGTATTCTTCCAGAAAGATTGAATGCACTGCCTATATAGAACCAGAAGTAAGAAAGGGTCTTCTCCCCAGATTGATCCTTCAGCCTCTGGTGGAAAATTCCCTGTTTCACGGAATATTGCCTATGGAAGATAAAGAGGGGATCATTAATATCGTTTGCCTGGCTTATAATGGATTTCTTCATATCTACATCGTAGATAACGGCGTCGGCATTCCGGAAGAAATGATTTATAAGATCAATTCAGGAGAACTGAAAGTGACGAATGGGTATAACCATATTGGACTGAATAATGTGAGGGAAAGATTGAATCTTATGTACCAGGCGGATCACAAATTCATTATTGCCAGTGAACCGCAGTCTGGAACAACCATTTACTTTTGTGTGCCATATGAGGAGTGATAGGGAATGTATACAGTGTTAATCGTGGATGATGAAGATCCTGCCAGAAATATGCTGGATCTGCTACTCGACTGGGAAAAGGCGGGTTTTCGAATCATCGGAAAGGCAGAAAACGGGAGAAAGGCGATTGAAATCTACAATAGAAAGCATGTGGATCTTGTCATAACAGATATTCAGATGCCGGTTATGGATGGTATAGAGCTCATAGCGCAGATAAAAGAAAAAAAGCCGGATCAGAGCATCGTGGTCTTAAGTTGCCATGAGTCCTTCGCTTATGCACAGCAGGTATTACGTTTGGGTGTAGAGGATTATCTTATCAAGGACATGCTTACAGGAGAGCAGCTGAAGGAATGTCTTGACCGTGTTGTAAAAAAAATGGAAAAGCATGATGAGCCTGTAAAGAAACTCCTTTTTAGCAGAGAGTCAACTGAAAATATAGAAAAGGTATATCCCGCATGGATGGCAAAGGCAGAAAACCGTATGGATCTTTTACAGAACAATCTGATGAAAAAAGATTACAATGGGGCCCGGAAATGCATCTGCAGTCTATATCAGGTTCCTTTTGAGGGAATGGTAAAATGTCATTTTCTGAATTGGGTGAATCATTATGTTTATATGTTGCTCAGAATGTATTGCAGGAAGGATGGGATCAAAGAAGAGAAGATATTCGGCAAATACACAGGCATGGAAAATGAAATTCTTTTAGAGGCAGACTGCGAGGAGGCTTCCTGTGAATTGCTGTGCGGTTTTCTGGAGAGACTGGAGCAACTTCATGTGAAGGAAGACCCATATAGTATGCGGATACAGAAAGTGATAGAATATCTTGAGGAAAATTATTACCAGAATATCAGCCTGCAGTCAGTGGCAGAGTATTTTGGTATACACAAGGTTTATCTTGCAAGGAGCTTTAAAACGGAAACGGGCGAAACGTTAAATGATTTTCTGACGGCCATCCGGATTGAAAAAGCAAAATTCCTTCTCATGATTACGGATAATAAAGTAAACGAGGTAGGATATACTGTGGGCTTTAACAGTGTTCAGAGCTTTTATACCGCTTTTAAAAAGCGGGAAGGCTGCTCGCCGAATGAATATAGAAGGAAAAATGGGAAAAACTGAGCGAAAACGTTTTTTTGGCAGAATCCTGCCAGAGTATGATTGTCAGTCATTTATTTACATCGATATAGCTGTACAGGGTATATT
>CAYRZL010000093.1:0-9296 GCA_964428795.1 uncultured Lachnospiraceae bacterium
ATATGCTTGTGCGAGAGCCCTAATCTCTATGGGGCTCTGTGTCAAAATGAACAACTACATACGTTATAATGATTCATTTGCGCTATCTCTTTTTTCTCTTTGTTCCTTTTGGTATAACAGGTAATCCTCGTAGCTGTATTTATATTTCAGATAAGCATAATAATAGCACCGCACCAGCATGATAATACATACGAATATATAAATCAAAAATCGTGTTGCGTCCTGATAAAAAGTTGCAACACGGCTGCCCAAAGCGGAAGAAGTTCCTGTGAAAAGAACATATAAGTTTGTAATTGCTATCACTAAAAGCAGATTACGCATCATAACGTAAAAGCCATCAAACATTCGCCGCTTGGATTCGTTTCCTTTGCCGACCAATTCGGTTTGAATTGCTGCATTTTCATGCACCTTTTTTTCAATATCGGTATCAATTTTCAAAAAAACATTTTTTGAGCGTATGGCTTCTTTAACGATACCAATTACAGCGGCTATAATAATTATAATAACGCCTGCAGCTATCAGGAATATTATTGGTACACCTATCCACGACCACTGTAAATAGTGAACCGGGATAAGAACCATAATCAACACAAGTAGTATAGACATTGCCAACGGAATAGGCCATGCATTTTGTATGATTTCTTTAATTACATTTAAAATTCCTCTGCGTTTTTGTGTCCCCCTTTTCTGATCCTCGCCTTGATTCGAGGACTGGTCTTGCGATGCTTGTCCGTCTTGCGGTGCTTGCCTGCCTTTCTGCGCTTGTTCACCCGAAGAAAGCAGGCTCGCATAGATTTTCTTGTCATCCCCAAATACTTTTTTAGCCGCATAATACCGAGGATTAAACAGCATACATTTCCATAAACCGCGCTCTACGAAATCTCCAATTTCATGTATAAGCATACCAACGGTATATCCCATGATTAAAAGAATCACCGTATCTGCCGTTGTGTTTTCCGGAAAGTACGTGTTCCAAATGGATTGTAAATGATAGTTCTGGTCAAACAAGAGAACTAATAGGCTGCCGGGGACCAACATGCCAAGGAAATCAATGATCGTTAACTCTTTTATAAAGTCTCCCATTTATACATTCCTCTTTTGCTTTATAATGCTTGGACACTGCTATCTTTTGGGCATGGCCCCTGGAATCCTTGCTCCAGCCCCATCACCCGGATATCATCCAACCATGCATAGATGTCATTTTTCTTAAAGCGCTGATTCTCCTTTTCGTCTTGGATCTGCTCCAACGATCTTGCCAATAAGGCGTACTCATTTTCCAAATCGGTATAAAATACACCCTTATCGTCCGTATTAATTGATACATGAAGCTGAGGGCAGGAATCCTTTTCCTGTTGGGAAAGCGGAAGCCCTTTATTGTAGAATGCCAAAATTGGATGCTCCTCATATTTCCTGAAGGTACTAATCAGTACATTGGAAGATGGATTGACCTCAATGGAGATGCCACGCATTGCGATTTCGTTTCTTAGTGCAACCTGAACGGCCTTAGCACCGCGGACATAAGCTTTGGATATCGTTGTGGAAACCCGCCGGTTTCCTTCCGCCTTGATTATCGGATCAAAATGATAATAATAATTCAAAAGGCTGCATTCCGCAATGTAGCGGGTATCAAACTTCGCCGGAAAAAGCTGGTTGGAACTGCACCGATCCCAATCATCCAATGGCGGCTCCGATATACTATAATATCCTTTTTTATACAAATCCGGGCAGTCACCACGCAATGTCCACGCCATATAATAGGTGTCAATATCAAAACTACACGTATGGACGTGATAGTTCCGCTTTTTTTCGTCATCGGCATACTCTTGCTCCGCCCGAAGCATAATTCTATGCATTGCCGTTTCATCAATATGGTTTTGATATACAATACTAAACCAATAGTTAAACTCATTCCGCAATTCTTGGCGAAGTAAATCAGATTCTGGAATATGGTAGTGTTGAAGCGCATGGTAAAACCAAGCCAGATTGTCCAGCAGATCCTGAACCGGCAAAGTGACGCGGTAATTTTTGGAAGCATACCACTTTTCCACATCCGTACCAAGCGCAACTCCGTGCCCCAAGCGATCTCCGCAATCCAGATTCAAAAAGCAGACAGCCTCATTGATAGCACGTAGTCCGTCGATAAGATCCAGAAAATCCTCTCCTACATGGTAGGTTTTCCCCAATGCAGGAAGGGAATATTCCACCCCCTTCTCATTGCCAGCGCTGACATGTTGGCCCAGTAGCCGATACACTGTGCCGAATACTTCCGGTCGGCAACCAATCTCCTGGGCACAGGCATCGATCCCCCACACCCTGGCCGCTAAAAGCGGAAACCGATTGCGAAATTCCACAATCCCCCACATCTGTTTGCGGAGATGGATGCGCAGCCGGTAATGACGGCATTCCATGATGTTTTCCACAAAAGAACGCTGCGAGATACTGGTCCAATGCACCTCCCGCAATGCAGTATCCTCCGCTTTGATGAAATGGAACACATAGTAAAAGCGGGATCGTAGCTCGGCAAACTCGCCGGCTTGATCTGCACTCAAACCATCCCCTAATGTGGCTTTCTCCAAACCGGCAATCAGGCGCTGGTTTTGTTCTGCCGTTTGCGCCGGAGACAAACGGATCTCCAGCTCTTTCAAGTAAGGTTTGGCCACCAGGGGTTCCCGGATCGCTAGCCTAGTAACCCATTGTTCCGAAGTAGCGTCCCCAATAAAATCCCATTTATGATTTTGAATCCGGTCAAAATTATCAAAGCCAATCAGATCGTTGCTTTGCACAAGCTGAAAGCGCAGTTCCCCCCGCAAAAGAAGATAGGCATAAAATAAATTGTGCTCAGATGGGGTCAATCTTTGGAATGCCGCTGTGTGGTAAATATCCGTAAGCATCTGATACATAAACCAACGTTCACCCGCAAAAGATTCATAGGTTTCTTCGCCGCTGCGAATATGCCCTTGGAAAAGACGCAATGCATAATCTGCACAAGCGCCATCCCCCTCCGCCCTGGCAGAGATAGCAGCTTGTAGATTAACTGTCTCCATCAATAACTGGTCTGGATCAGATAAAAGTTTGTAGACGTCACCACATTGCAATGGAGCATCGTATTTTGAAAGCCGTAGGCAAGGTTTTCCGGTCAGACGAGTACACAAATAGAGACGGATCAGAGCAGCTTGTAGTTGTAAAACCGCCCAAGGATTTGGGGCGGTACGAGTATCTTTCCCCTGAGTAGGAAATATCAATTGGTCAATAACTTGCCTAGAGGAAACACATCGCACATTTTCTTGATGCAATTTCTCAAAGTGTTTTACATAGCTGCTCTCCGTCAAGTGATTCATTAAGCTAATCCACGAAACCTGAAAATATGGGGTAGAACCCCAAATATGGTAATGATGCTCTGCAATGCCGCGCCGCACCATGTTATTCAGCTGTTTGTTATTGTGGGAAATTGTATATCCCCAGCTGAAATGAGTACGGCCAGAATGGCCCCGATCCATATCGTACAAGGCGTACATAGTGGTAACAGGAAACTCTTCCCCCAAACTGCGAGTCAATCGGCGCCAAGGCAGCAATTCCTGATAACGGCAGCAAACCACACCGTTTTCTTCTGTCAGCAGCAAATACAGCAGTTCCGTAAGAAGGTCAAACACATGGATAAAGCCGCGGAGAGAATCGTGCAGATGCGTTTCTGCCTGGTCGCAGATATAGTCACTGACTGTCTGCGCAATAAAGAGGCATTCCATTGCTGTGTAATGGTGGTTGAACGTCTCATCCTCCATCATCAGATTTGCTAAGGTTTGGCAAGAGATTGCATTGTACTGGATATTCCCGCAGAATACTTCCTGCACCGGAACCCTGCGAAACAAAAGGTTCGCCAACGGCACGAGAAGATCCGCGTTGATTTCTTTCCGATTGATCATACTCAGTTCCTTTGATTAATTTGAGCCGCATCTGTATCACCCCGCCTATATAGCACGGACCTCATCATTTTCGTGAAAAGATCCTTAATCTGTGAGTTCTGTGGAGTTTGTGGATTCTGCGAGTCCTGTTGAAATGGCCCCACAAAGCCTTCATAAAACCAGGATGTTCTATAATTATCAGCAAATCCCTTTCCTGTTATATTATAAAATTCATCTTGCTTTTCTAGTTCTTCGCCAATATCATTATACAATGCGGCAACACTATCCCATATCTTTTCTACTTCTATCGTTTTTTGAATTCGGCGATCATAGTAGGCAACACTGGCGGTGCGCTTAATGATATTATACATCATGTCAAAATGATAAAGCGGCAAGGGCATCTCAGAAAAATTTATCCCAGAGAGGAAAGATTCAACTTTTTCCCTCCAGCGGCTTTTAAATGAATCCTTTACTTTTTCCAATCCCTCCTGCGTGAAATCACAGTCCGTCAGCCCGGTTGTCGATTGATACTGTGCAACAAGCTCGTTCAAACGATTATTTTGCTTCTGTTTATCCTGTTCCTTATTCTGCATCTCCTGATCTGTCTTTTCGGATCCTTCTGAAGATAGTGGCTCGCTTTCCTTTGATGAATCACTCTGTTTACGAGTGTCTTCAAGAATATGCTCTGCACCTTTGATACCTTTTCGGATTTTCTCCGTTTGAAGTCCCAACTCCAAAAAACTATTCATCCCAAGCTGAACAAGGTTTTCGCTAATAGTTTTAAAGTATTCTTTGCTTTTGACAGAATTTATAGCAAAATTTAAAACATTAAAACAAACTTCTTCATCTTGATTAGACTTCATCGTATATTTGATCGATTTAACGTCTTCTGCGACATCTTGTTCTATTGTCCATTTCATCCCGCTTTTTGGATAATGAGTAAAAAACATTCCTAATAATGCCAATGCCTGAATAAAAACTTTTAATTTTTCCTGTTCTTCCTGTTTTTTGCTTTCTTCTAGGGGTTCATTTTCCTTTTGCATACACCCCAATATAGAATTTGTGATGTCTTCATCTACTTGAAAATCAAAAAAGCTATTAACCCCCAAACTTACCGAACCAATATTTTTCGGGGCACGTTGCGCCGTTGAAATCAACGAGGTTGGCCCTTGTGCGAGAGAAGGTATAACCTTCGGCAGCATCTCATTAGCCCAGCGGCTTGCAATGGAGGAGCCGAGGAACTGCTCTACCTGCTCGCCTGAGATTTGATCTGTTCTTGCATTAATGCATAGCTGATTCAGAAGGATCGAATGGCTGCTTAAAATACAGTAAATCAGGTCTTTGCTATAGGCATCTTTCTCCAAACGGGTCACATAATACAGGCCCCGCAAAAGTTCCCCATAGCTGTATTGCCAGCGCTGGCTTGGGTAGCTGATTCCGCTTTGGCCAGATGCCGTACAGCGGCTCCGAATATCATCCACCAAAATCCGAGCCTGTCGCTCCAGGGGCTGCTGTGACAATCTGTACAGGTAGTTGGACTCGTTTTCCACCAGATGCTCCCCGGCAAATTGGTTATATGTGTAATTGAGAAGCAATCGGCGGTTATTTTTATAGGCTTCCTGCTGCGCTTTGCCAGACAAATTTTCCACATCATCAAAAGCCTCAAAAACCCGGATGAGTACACTGAGTTCCCGCAAATTGCGCGGTTCAAAAAAGTGTTTCTTCTTCCCGCGGGAATCAAAATATACCCCTGTTTTATGGGCAATGATCCGCAGAATAAACTCCTTGACGGGGATCACGGCCTCCTCATCGCCCTTTTCGGGAGAGGTATCCTTAAACGGTGCCGGCCCCTCTTTATATGGAAACTGCACGGACAAGCCCAGTTGATTATCTACATTCACACGAGAAATATCCGGCATATAGATGCGTTGCTCATCCGCAATCAGTTTGGCCAAAAATTGCTGCACCAGATTCTTGACTTCCTGTTGTTCACTTTGATTGCAAGCTTCATAGTGCTTTTTCTCATAAAAAGTGCGTCGCAAATGATTGCTGCAGTTTCTTTTCAAGAGATTTTCGTTGTAGGTCATCAATACAATGATGCCGGGACAGCTCAGATAATCGTAAACTTGTTCCAACAGGGTATAGCAATCCCGCTCGCTGGCCCCGTCAATGCTCTGGTACATATCCACATCGTCCAAAGCTATGACCAGATAGTGTTCTAGATGATAACCCTGCCAGTCCTGCTGTTTATTAATGTAATTCAGCAGTTTTTTCACCAACGCTCTGAACTCTTTGGCAGTAGAATGGCTGCTGGCGAGATTCTGCAGTTCCCGAAGAGCGGACTCCCCCTCGGAAAAATGAGCATGCTTTTTCAGGCGGCTCATATTCTGGTAAAGCATATCAAAATCCTGGTAAATTTCGCGCAGTTCTTCCTGATAATGGGCGCGTAAATCATTTCCGCTACTTCGCTCGCGCAGGTCATTCAACATCCGAGCCAAAACAATAGCAATAATATCCTCGCTCCCCCGTAAAACACCGGCATCAATGGGTTCCAGGCAAATAAAAGATGGTTTCCGCTCAAACTGGAACAGATCGGAAGAATTTGTGGAATTATATTGCTTCAACTGGCAAAGGATTGTCTGCATGGCGGAGGTTTTGCCCGTCCCTCGCTCCCCAATAAAAGGAATCACTGTATGGATCCGCCGTTGCTGAACGGATGAGTTTGTTTTCCCCATGTAGGATTCCTGTTCGGAACTTTCTTCTTTTTCGTTCGCCAAAAGGATATTTTGGAGAGCGTGAGCTGCTTGTCGAAATTCTTTTTCAAAAATATCCCGTTTCCATTCGCCTTTTTCCAAAACAATAGCGCTATTTTGACGAACATTTTTTAGTTTCACGATCCTATTAACGTTTTGGTCCATATTTTTTCAATCCTTTTTCTATTTTAAAACACCGATGTGAACGGCTATTTTTGCCGATACACATCGGTGCTTTCTTCTTGTACAAATTATTCACTAAAGATCGCACTTCTCTGGGAAAACTCATCCAGTTTCTGATGAACAATATGTGACAAGTAAGGATCGTTTATTACCCCGTCTACCCAGGCCCCCAACACTTTCCAAAGTACCCATAATGGGAAACTGGTTTCATGATAATTTTTAATCCTTTGCCATTCCGCCCTATCGGTATAGAACGTGCTTTGCCTGGCCTGCAGCACATCTTTGTCCACAGGAAGCGCCTGCCAGGACGCAAATAATTGCTGTGCTTTCCCTTCCTCTTCCACATCGGAATAATCCATGGATCGCTTTACCAGGAGGGTATACTGGTACATCGTTGCGGCCAAACATGCTTTGCCAATATAAGCTGCCGTGAAAGCCTGACTTCCATAATGGTTATATGCAATCTTTGCCTTCCAAATATAAGATTTAAAAATATACTGGAGTTCCTTTAAAGAAAGCTGCTCCCAATTCAAATAATTCCCATTTGCATCAGGTTCTGGGCTGTTGCCGCAGAAAATAATTTCGATAACTCTTTGAAACCCTCTTTCGGCTTCATCAAAACGCCCAATGCGTGCAGCATAACAAGCCAGTTTATATTGTGCCTGATAGCAACGGGAGGGGTCTGCCTTTTGCGCATATTGATAACAGGACAACGCAGCCTCTTTATTTCCGCCTATCTTTTCATAATAGCTGCCCAACCGGTATTGGATAAAGGCATAATACTTTTCGTTTCCTTCTGCTTTATCCAAAATATAATCGTAATATTCCCGCGCCGATGCTTTTGTCTCTTCGCTTGTAAAGCAAACCGTCGCGGCCATCAAATAAGCTGTCAAATGAGAAGGGTCTTCCTCTAATATAAACCGAAGATACCCAATCAGTGTTTCTACTGTGCAAACCTCAAATTTGCATTCTTCAGGACTAAGATTCGCTTCCGAGGGATCACAATCCAAGCTTTCTGACGGCGTATAGGACAATAAATTAAAAATTTCTCGAATGCACCGCCCGGCATTCACACAAGCATATACACTGTAAATACAACGTGAACTGGTACTTTCTTTTACATTATAAAAAGTCTTTGTTGTATCCCCCAACCTCTGCTGCCTTCTCAGTACCGCATAAACATACCATAAATTGCGCAACATTTCCAAAGCATAAACCTGTGGCGGAATGTGACGGATATTGATATTGGCATCAATGGCTTCTCCCATCCTTAAAATGCGGAAGCCACGCTTACATTGCAAGATATTGTAAAGATTCTTTTGAAGATACAGCTTCCGCACCTCTTGGATGCAGGCCTTTCCTTCCGGCTTATCCTCCCAAATCAAATCAATTAGTTTTTCTAAAACGCCTGCCCGTAATTCCTTTTTACTTGTTGCTACATACTGATTTTGGTGCAATTCCTCTTGGGTTGTTCCTACCTGATAATTATAAGTCACCTGTTTCCCCTGGGTATCCCCCACATGGTAGCTATAATTTATCTGATCCTCCACAGGGAAAGCAAAATCCACATAAACACGCCGATGCCCAGACGAAACCACATAGTGATCCTCTACTGGGCAATTTAATACAATATCTACATCGTTATCTGCCGGGTCTGTCTGCAGAAACTCCGTCCAGCCAGAAAACTGGGACACAGTTGTGTCATACACAAGGCAGCCAATAAAACGGAAAAATTCCTTTAAAAACTCTTTCTCGGCGGCATATCCCCAAGGACGGATAATCTGAAGCGTGTTTACGTTCGACATTATCCGTTCCCTCCTGAAGGATCACCTACCCTATCCCCTTGGAGGGAAAATGGGAGACGGAGCCAGTAAGCCAACACGAGCTCTCATAGATATGACTCCAATTCATGCTCATTATATTATGGTCAAAACGCTTTGTCAACACTTTTTACAAAAAAAGTGCAACAAAATTTCTTTGCCCGTGCGAACTGGCAATTCCCGAGACGCTCTTCGACTCTTCCAGGGCGTAAGAGTCCGGCATATCGTACTTATCTTGCTTGAAAATTTTGCTTCCCAAAGAATCCGGCTTTCTGGAGCCATAAACAACGTTTTAGATGATTTGAAAGCGGAAGGTTCATATTATCAAAAATATTTTAGCGATCCCGAAAGCGTATGCTGAAAAAGGCTGTTCTAATAAAAAAGAAATTTTTCCTGGGCCGTGTGGCGAAATACGATTGCACATTAGAATTATATACCGGAAATCATAGAAATATGCCCTGCCTATTATAGCGATAGGTAAGATTTTGATGCTATCTCTACCTTTTCCCCCGCTCCACACCGTGCATGCGACTTTCACCGCACACGGCGTTCCATCGGTTGTAATATTGATTGATTTTATACCTTAGTCATAACCTTTTGAATTTTACCTTTGCTTTATTGTGTTTGGGTTTAAGCAGTTA
>CAYRZL010000094.1:0-9238 GCA_964428795.1 uncultured Lachnospiraceae bacterium
AAAAAATGAGCTGTCTGATATTATTCCCTGACAGCTCATTTTTTATACTTTTTCAGAAATATTCTGTATAATCTTCGCTCCCTTTTTCCATTCCGGAAGCTTAAAACCTTTTTATTTTACGGGTTTCCGATATCCATTCATGCTTCGCATCTGCACCGCTGCGCAGTTTGACGCAGCAACGTTTCATCCGGATCCTTGCGGTTGACCGCAGATACCTCGGCAATCAGCTTCAATAAAGATACGCCCTCCTCTTCCGCAACTTTACGGAACATACCCAGGAAATTGGAATGGCAGCCGGAAAGCCCCAGCATCAAATCCACAGGATTTACTGCCACATGGTAATCATAGGCCTTCATTGCCGGAATCAGTTTATCCTGCAGATATTCCAGCAGGCCATACAGATCCACGCCTCCAAGATAGCCTTCTTTTTTCAGGGTTGCAGCCGCTAATTCCGTTGCGCAGTTTCCGGCGCTGCGAGCCATCCCGAGAAGTCCGCAGTCGATCTCGTTTGCTCCGGCTGCCACCGCTGCCAGGGCATTCGCCTGGGACAGGCCCAGGTTGCTGTGGCCATGGAAGCCTACCGGAATCGTCACTTTACTCTTCAGGGCCGTTACATAGGCAGACGCATCCTGCGGAAACATTGTTCCTGCGGAATCCATAATCGTAATTTTATCAACCCCGGCATCCTGAAGCATTCTTGCTTCTTCTGCCAGTTCCTCCGGAGTGGATACATAGGCTTTCATCAGAGAGTAACGACAGATCAGTCCCGCTTTTTTTACCATTTCAACTGCCTTCACAGAAGATGCGCCATCACTTGCATTTGCTCCAACCCGCAGGAAATTGAGTCCTGCCTTTGCAGCTCCTTGGATATGCTCTTCATCCGCATTTTTCGCAAGCATGAACATGCCGATCCGTCCTCTGCCAAGATAAGGCTGCAGGACTTCAAAGTATTCCTCATCCGAAGGCGCATTCACCGCCCCAAGCTTTTCATATGCGCCCAGTCCCTTGCAGTTACCCATTTCAATATCCTGAATACCATTCTTAAGCAGCCCCTCCAGGATGCTTCCGGTCAGTTCTGTGGAAAAACCATGGCCTACAACATTTGCTCCGTCACGAAGCGTATTATCAAATAAGTTCATACGTAATCTCCTTCTATTTTGATTTTACTTCCTTATGCGTTCCAGATACGGTACTCCCATCTTAAATTCCTGCCGTCTACACTACCCGGTGTGCCGGCTCTTTGCCATCCAGCACTTTCAGGACTTCTTCCACAACTTCCATACCCATTCGCTCCAGCGCCTCTTCCGTATCCGCGCCGATATGGGGGGTGCCGCAGAAATTGTCCAATGACATCAGCCTGTTTTCCCCGTTTGGCGGCTCTACAACAAAAGCATCGCAGGCTGCCGCCCGGATCACATGGTTTTTCAGTGCTTCATAAAGGTCATCCTCATTCACAATGCCGCCCCGGGCAGCATTTATCAAAATCGCATTTTTCTTAAAATGCCTGAAATTTTCTGCAGAGATCAGATCCACAGTCGACGGTGTAAGCGGAACACTTACATTTACAAAATCCGACACTTCCAGCATATCATTTAATTCCTCGTATTTTTCAATGCCGTACTTTTCTGCCATCTCATGAGAACAATACGGGTCATATCCCACCAGTTTTACGGAAAATCCATTCTTCAGGATTTCTCCTGCCCGCCGCGCGATATTTCCCATGCCGATCAGCCCGATCGTCTTTCCTGTCAGTTCCAGGCCGCTGACTTCCGGCGGCGCTATACGGGAAAATCCTTCTTTTCTTGTCTTTGTATCACAGTAATTAATATTCCTTCCTGCGTTCAGCATCAGACTGACGATCAGTTCCGCGACCGAATTTGTATTGGCCGTTGGCGTGTTCACTACTGTCACGCCATATTCCTTTGCGGCCTCCAGGTCGATGGTATTGCAGCCAACGCCATGTTTCCCGATTACCTTTAATTTCTTTGCTCTGGCGATTATATCCCTTGTCACATCGGCAGTCCGTAATATGATCGCATCCAGTTCCTCGATACAATCCCAGTTATCAACAATTTCTGCCTGTTCCTTCAGTCGTTCTACCGCCCCGGGATAAATATATTCACTTAAATAAACTTTCACAAACATGTACTCCTTTCCACATTTCAATCCTACCGCAACGGCCATTGCCCGGATTTATTTTGATAGGCAGATTATAAAGACAACATTCACTACATTCAATTGACGCAAAGAAAGAATTTCATTCCTGTTTTTTGTAACAATTGAACAATTTTTTTCTATGTTTCCTTTGAATAAACAAAAAACAGCTATTATTTGCTACATTTTTGAAGCAAATAATAGCTGTTTTCACGTCATTATTCTAATTCTTGCTGATAAGATACTCCTCCAGTACTGCATCTCTCTGCTGCAGCCTTTTTCGGAATTCTTCCGGTTTTCTCCAGCACATCAGGATCAGCAGGTATTCCAATACGCCAGTCACGCCAATCATAGAATGGAAAAAACCACAATGCTCCGTTTCTACCAGAACAATTTCCTCCGCGTATTTCGCAATGGGTGAGGTCGCGCTGTCCGTGACCAGGAAGATGGGAACATTCTGTTCCGCCAGAATACTCCCCATCTTTTCATCGATCTTAAAATATCTTGGAAAATTCAGAAAAACCACCGCATCCTCGTCATCAAGCTCTGTCAGCTTTGTGACCATATCATGGCCTTCTGTTGTGATCACGCTTACTTTACTGGTAATATGTCCCAGAAGCCGTGCGAACTGAGTGGCGACTCCGTTTCCGCCCCGAAGGCCGATCACAACTTTCCGGTCGGCTTTCAGGAGCCGATCGGCAATTCGTTCATAAAGCTCGGAAGTATTCTGGCGGATAGACGTTTCCAGATTTTCTTCCATCAGCCGCAGGATCTCGTTACCAACATCATTCTGCTCATTATACTTCTGAAACTGCATCACATAACGGTCAAACAGTGAATGTTTCCCGATTTTCTCACTGTGTTCCTTCAATTCCAAAGCAATCTGCTCCTGAAGTTCAGCGTATCCTTCGAAGCCAACTACCCGGGCAAAACGGATAATGGTCGCATCGCTGACCCCGATCTCCTTTCCCAGCTTCTTGGCAGTCATCCCCAGAATTCTTTTCTGATTTTTCATGATGTAGCTTGCAATCTTAAGCTGGCTTTTCGTCAGCTCACACGCTGAAAATCTCTGCATCAGGCTCTTTCCCATCCTGCTACCTCCGGTTCTTTTTCTAAACCATAACACAAACCGGCTGATTATTCAATTGTGAGGATTCTGGCCGGATTGCCTGTCAGCATCTGGTCAATCGCGCGCTGTGGGACTCCGACTTCTGCCAGCAATGGGACAAAATGTGTCAGTAAATAAGAAATACCATGCGCTGTTTTTCCTTCTTTTTTCATATATCCTTTGTGGAAGGTATTTCTTCCCGCATCCATGGAAAGAACGATCTGTTTTTCATACCCCTGTTCCACAAGCCATCGGATATTTTCTGCAAGGGCAACATCCGTAAGCCATTCCGGGCGATCCGGACCCTCAAAAGAAAGGTTGACTCCCATATCCAGCATTTTCCTGTGATAATAGCGGTCATTGATCTTATTGGTATGGCAGATCACACATTTTTCCAGATTTGCTCCGTTATTTCGCAGGATCTCCGCCGTTTCAATTCCCATCGTTCCCATATCCGTGTGCGTGGATATGGGCGCTCCGCACTCCGCCTGTGCCCGCGCTGCTATCTCCAGCGCGTTCTTTTCAAAAGGTGTGATCTGACGCATACTTGTCCCGGCTTTTATCACTCCGGCCTTCGCACTGCACCGTTCTACGATCGGACCCAGATAGCTGTATCGGTCCATCCCGTCTGTTACCTCCCGGGCAATCATCTTCACAACCTGCTCCTGCGGGCATATCAGGGACCAGTGCCCCCGGTTGTCATACAGGCTTCCTTTATGAAAGCCGGTCACCATCACCAGATGCGCCCGGCCACGGAATTTTTCTGCAATTTCAAGCATTTTGGGCACATTTCTGCCGCATCCTATAGGATCCATACACACCATTGCCTTTCCGCCGGCTGTGATGTAGTCCTCCAACTCCCAGGATGCCGCCGAAACATCATCCATTAAATACCAGGAATTTTCCTGAATCTCCGGTCCATAGCTCCGGATCAGATGGTCATGGAAATCGCAGACTCCAAATTCAGAGGCTGACACCTCTCCTAATACTGTCTGAATACCTGACATATTACTTCTCCTCCATTATAAAAGTGACGGCAGGAACGTAGACAATGCCGGAATTGCCGCAATCAGAATGCCCATCAACAGCTGGATCGCCAGCATCGGAAGGATCCGCTTCGTCACCCGGGTGATCGGCTCTTTGCTGATTCCACACGCTACAAACATACTCGGGGCAAAGGGCGGCGTAGCAATTCCCATACACAGCAGGAATACCATGAAACACGCATATGTGATCGGATTGATTCCATAGGAAACCGCCATTGGATGAAGAATCGGACAGAGAATAACCACTACCGCCGTTGCTTCCATAAACATTCCGCAAACCACCAGCAGGATACCGGAAAGGAGCAGGAACATAAACGCACTGGGGGCAAATCTTGCCACAACCTCTGTCAGTGTTTTGGTAATTCCATAATATGCTACCAGATATCCAAATACATTGGCCGCCGCAATCAGGACCATCAGATTTGCCGTCGTTTTTGCCGTATTTTTAAACATTGGCAAAAGATCCTTTATCTTGATATCCTTATATACAAATACAGAAATAATGAGGCCGTAAACTACCGCCACTCCTGCCGCTTCTGTCGCCGTAAAAATACCGAGATAAATTCCTCCCAGAATTATAATCGGCATCAGCAGGGCCAGGATCGATTCACGGAATGCTTTCCATACTTTTCCCCAGGAAAAATTACCCTCTTTGGGCAGGTTTTCTTTATGAGCCACAAAGATCGCATACACAGACCAGAGCACACAGCAGAGAATGCCCGGAAGGATCCCCGACATAAAGAGGTTCATGACAGACAGATTGGAAGACTGCGCGTAGAAAATAAAAACAATACTTGGAGGGATGATCGGTCCGAGGGTACCGCCAATCGCCAGAAGCGCTGTCGTATAATCCTTTGGATATTTGCGTTCCGTCATCGCCGGATACATGATTGCGCCAATCGCCGCAGTAGTTGCAAGGGCAGAACCTGTCAGCGCCGCAAAAATAGCACACGCTACCAGAAGCACTACAGAAAGTCCTCCGCGGATATTTCCAAAAATGCTGTCTGCCAGATTTACCAGTCTCTTTGAGATACTTCCCTGTGCCATAATATCTCCTGCCACCAGGAATAACGGAACCGCCAGCATCGTAAAGGCATCCATGGATGTAAAGAGCCGTTGACTGATAATAGAAAGTGCGCTGCCGTCAATCAGCAATGATACCGCCGATGCCAGGATCAACGACCAGGAGATCGGCACTCCGATTATCATACAGGCCAACATTACCAATATAAGACTGCTCGCTGCAAAGCTCATTCGCCCACCTCCTTAATCTGTATCCAGATCCTCCGGATCACCTCGATGAAATCCAAAGCAAAGCCCAGCGGGAACACAAGATACATGATCCACATCGGTACATGCAAACTGGGGCTTGTCGCCCGAAATCCTACCTGAACCAGGTAATAACTGCCATATGCCGCCACAGCGATCGCCGCCAGTGTCAAAACATGCTGCAGGATCTTAACCACTTTGATCGCTTTTCCTTTGAAAATCATATCCACTACATCGATCTTAATCTGTATATCAGAGCGAATACCAAGATTAACTCCCATATAGATCATCCAGATGAACATATACCTCGTCAGTTCTTCCGACCACGAAATACTGTGTCCCATCAGGTAACGCATGATCACCTGAACAAAAACAATAAATACCATAACAAAAAGCATGGCTCCGGTCACTGTATTGATCACATCCTGAAGCTTATCAAATACTTTTCCCAACAATGCTTTCCTCCTTTCCCAAAGAGGGACTCAGGTATCACCGCACCCGAATCCCTCAACAGATGTCTTACTCTACAAGTGCCTGAATCGCCGCTATTTCCTCGCCATACTGTCCTTCGTACTGCTCATAAAGCGCCTTTGCCGCCTCTCTGAACCCGTCCAGATCGACTTCGACAATGGTCACGCCTTTATCAATCATCAAATCCTTGTATTCCTCTGTTTTTTCCCGGATGTACTCCTTGGAATAAGCGCATGCCTCTGTAGCACACTCCTGGAATATTGCCTGATCCTCCTCTGACATGGAATCCCACACACCGCCATTCATTAACATACACTGTGCTGTGTAAATATGACTTGTCTCGCTGATATATTTGCAGACGTCATAAACACTGTTGGAATATGCCAGAGAGTAAGGTACCTCTACCGCATCAATAGTTCCCTGCTGCACACCGGCGTAGGCGTCTGCCCATCCCATGGTGACTGCGTCACAGCCCAGCGTTTTCCAGCCATTTACATGCATATCATTTTCCATTACCCTGAGCTTCAATCCTGACAGATCATCCATAGTTTCTATCGGATCCTTATTGTAACAAAGCTGGCGGAAACCTGCTTCTGTAAAACCAAGTCCCTTCATACCGGCCGCACTGCAGTCCTCCAGCCACTTATTCCCGATCTCTCCATCAAAAACCGCATCCGCATGGTCAAAATCCTGGATCAGATACAACAGTTCCACTACATTTAAGCTTGGAACAAAATTAGCCAGCGGCGTCGTCGCCGTAATAACCATATCCAGTGTTCCCATCTGAACGGATTCGATCATATCCCTCTCACCGCCAAGCTGTCCTGCCGGATAAATCTCCACCTGATACTGAGGGAGCTTCTCTGCCAGAAGCTCATTCAGCTTTTCGGCTGCCACCTGATTAACAGAATCCTCTGCCCCATTCACATGTCCAAGCCGTAAAGTCGTGACATCGCCTCCTGCAGATGCTGTCATTGACATTCCTATTGTTGCGGCAAGTACCGCCAATGCTGCTGATACACGTTTCATACCTTATATACCTCCTGTTTTTGTTTTTCTACATCCTCTACAATGGCCATTGCTGTTTGACTGTAACCATATTATAAAAACAACATTCACTACATTCAATTGACTAAACATGACAATTTAATTTTTCATTTTTGTGTAAAATATCTATACTCAGAATACAAAACAAGGATTTTGGTAAAAAAATAACGTTTTTCACTACATTTTTGCAATTCAATGTTTTACTTATGTGTGTCATATGAGGCGAAGTTTCCTAGTGACAAAAAAGGCCCTGTCTGAAAATATATTGTCTCCGCCATATTTTCAGACAAGGCCAAATAGTTTTCCTTATCCGATCAACACCTGTTTTCCCCGGAAAGCAAAGCCATACTTCCGTATCCTTTCCGCCGGGACCGCTGCTGCAAGCAGGTTTGTCTCATACTCCTTTTCTTCTATCTGGCGCAGAGCATTCTTGACTGTATCCTCCAGCGTCTTCTCTTTTTGAGGATGGAAAACCTTAAACTCCAGAATAATCGCATCCAGATTTTTCTTTTTAGGTTCCAGGACGACATCGTATCTTCCAAAACCGCTTTCCCGATTTGAGAGTATCTTGTAATCCGATTCCAGGTCAACCATCAGCCCCAGCACAAAACCGTGATAAAAGCGTTCCGGTTCCGCATCCGTGGGTCTGCCGCCTGTGTCAAAATAACTGAATGTACGCGTCGCCACCCGATTCATATACTCATTCATCGCGTCTACATCCCCAAGCAGCAATGCTTTCAGGAAATCATTGTAATTGGAAGCAGCGGACGCAAACCATTCCTTTACCATGCCGCGGAACATCAGCCGCACCTCAAAATTGGGAGGCTCCAGTTCATAAAACTGTTCCCAGAGTGTGCTGGTATAGACTGTCTCTACACTTTTTACCTTCAGATAGCCGCTCGCCAGCAGCAGGCTCCATATTGCGCTTTCAGCTATATCCAGCTGATCATATACGATCTGCTCATCAATCCTCGTCCGGATACTTTCACCGGATAATATGCGTTCAAAATCCTCTTTGAACTGCACAGAACTTTTCTGTATCAGTTTGCTGATCAGGCTGTTGCTGCTGGTGTTCGCCCAGTAGGCGCCAACCTCTCTTTTCGAGAGGAAATTAATGATCGACCACGGATTATAAATGCCGCGCTGCGAACCAAATGTAAAACCGTCGTACCATAACTTCACTTCTTTTTCCCGGTCAGCCAGCCCGTATTGCTTCAATGCGCAGGAAACCTCTTCTTCTGTAAAGCCAAACATAGTCTCGTATTTCCGTGTTGTGGTTGTAACGACTTCCAGATTGTTCAGATCCGAAAAAACAGACTCTCTGCTGACACGGGTAATCCCTGTCATCAGCGCTCTTTCCATATATGGATTCGTCTTAAACGTAGAGTTAAAGAGACTTCGTATAAAAGAAGCCAGTTCCTCCCAATAACCGTTCACATATGCCTCCTGCATGGGCGTATCATACTCATCCAGCAGGATAATCGCCTTTTTTCCATAATATCTGTTCAGATAATCGGACATAGAACGAAGCGATACCGCCGCCACGCTGTCGTTCATTCCCGCATGAACCTTTCGGTAGTACTCTTTCTCATTTTCATTGAGAAGGCTGCCTTCCAGAAGATAATCATGCTTATTGTAAATCTCTTCAATGATACGGCAAATACTTTCCCGTGCTTCCTTGCAGGAGTTCTCCTTGACACCGGCAAAGCTCAGGGCAATGACCGGGTAAGTACCCTGCAGATCGTGGTAATCCTCGTATTTCCATATGTCCAATCCCTGAAACCACTCACCACATCCGGCATATTTTACGGAAAAAAAGGCTTCCAGCATACTGAGATTAAGTGTCTTTCCGAAACGCCTCGGACGGGTAATCAAAGTAACTTCATCTCCGGATCCCCACCACTGCCGAATCAATTCTGTCTTATCCACATAAAAATTATTCTGCTCCCGCAGCTTGCCAAAATCCTGATGGCCGATTCCGATGTTTCTCGTCATGATCTCCTCTGCTTTCCGCCTGCATCAAATTTCGTTTCGCCCATGCAATATTTCTATTCGCGGCCATTTCTTAGCAGCCTGCCTCGCCGGCAGTACTTTTCTTTATGCGCGTTCTGCCAGCATTTTCTCCACTTCTTCCTTTGTCGGC
>CAYRZL010000095.1:0-9202 GCA_964428795.1 uncultured Lachnospiraceae bacterium
TCAGAGCATATGTACGAAGTTATGGCTGATGTGTAAATTTATTGTAAATAAAAGGCAGGTTATCCGGGAGAAAATGGTCTGCGGATAACCTGTTTTAGTCAATATCGGTTTCATTAAATGAATAGTCGTTCAATTCGAAAAAATCAAGAAATTCACTTAATGTCACGCTGAACGGGGATGCGAACAAAATCTTGGAATGGAAATGCGACCAGACCGAGACTCTGCTGGTACTCTCAAGGGCTCATGTTTCTCAGTGATGTTTTAATTCTTTTTGTGTTATACGATATCAGATATTCGTTCAAGCTGTGAATGAATTCCGATATTCAGGAGACTTCTGGAGAATTATTACCAGAAGACCCATAATACCTGTAAAACAGCAGAAGTCTTTGGAGTCAGCCGTGAAACAGTTCGTCGAATTAATAAACGTTATGAAGAAACTGGAACTACAGATCTACAAACCAGTACCAAAGGAAGAAAACCCACTATAACAGCCGAAATTGAAAAACAAATCAAAGATCTTGTATTGGAGCATCCTGATATAACTGCGCCTGAAATCATAGAGCAGCTTGGGCTTTCCGTTACTGACGGTGCGATTTACCAGCATTTGCGTAAGATGGGTTTTACCCGGAAGAAAAAAGCTCTTTACGCTGAGGAAAGAAACCGTCTTCGATGTTCAGGAAAAAAGAAAAGCATGGGAAAATGATATAAAAGAAATTCCGGCAGAACATTTTGTTTTTCTGGATGAAAGCGGTGTAAACACAAATCTTACCCGAAGATATGCGTGGGGAATTGGCAAAGAACGTATCCCTGATTCTGTTCCTTTAGGAACTCCAAAATCTACTACTGTACTTTCTTCTATCCGTCTAAACGGTCAGTCTGTGACAACGATGTATCAGGGGGGCACCTCTGGTGATCGTTTTGTTCAGTATTTGAAAAATGACCTGCTTCCTACGCTCCAAAAGGGAGATATTGTGGTTATGGACAATATGCGTTCTCATCATGTCAAAGCGGTTGCCGAAACCTTTGAAGCAACTGGTATTAAGATTTTCTATCTTCCGCCTTACAGTCCTGACTTCAATCCTATTGAGAAGATGTGGTCCAAAATGAAATCTATTCTCCGTAAGCTGAAAATCCGGTCTCTAGAACTGCTGCCTGATGCTGTGATATACGCTCTTTCTCAAACTACACAGGAGGATTGTCTGGGATGGTTTCGCTCTTGTGGCTATGCTCTCTAATTTTTTCGATTGCTATAATCCAGTTGTCTGTATAGATGAAACAAATAAGCAGCTCATAAAGGAAATCCATATCCCCTGTGAACCGGGACAGCCTGAGAAAGTGGATTCCGTATATATCCGTAATGGTGTTGCGGATGTCTTTATGATCTCAGAACCCCTAGCGGGCAGGAGAGAAACGGTGGTAACGGAAACCAGAACAGCGCTGGATTTTGCAAATATCCTCAGATATACTTCTGATACGCTGTATCCCCAGACGGAAAAGATTGTTCTTGTTACAGACAATCTGAACACGCACTCACCGGCATTTCTGTACAAAGCATTTCCACCGGAAGAAGCACGCCGGCTGGCAGAACGCTTCGAATGGCATTACACCCCAAAACACGGGAGCTGGCTGGATATGGCTGAGATCGAGATTGGCGTCATGAGCCGCCAGGCACTGAGCAAACCACATCCGGACCTGGAATGTTTCAAATAGCAGGTTCGTGCCTGGACCATAAACAGGAATAAGGAATGTGCAAAAGTAGACTGGCGGTTTAAAACCCAGGATGCAAGAATCAAGCTGGCAAGGCTGTATCCAGTTATACTATGAAAACTAACCGGATACAGCACTAGGATGTATTTAAAAGTAAAAAATGCACAAAAGACTGCGATGTGGTATACTGACATCAGTCAGGAGATGATAGACATGGCAAACGATATGAAAGATTGCCCGTAAGCGGTTCCGCGTGGGAAGATATTCCCAGCCGCTATCCACCGCACCAAAGTGTTTACAGTAGATTTTGTAAATAGCGCGATGATGGTACGTTGGAGACTGTTTTTCATGTTCTGAATGCAGATGCTGATTTAGAAAGTCTTAGTATTGACAGCACTTCTGCGAAAGAACATCCGCTTTGTTAAAATAGGACTTTTCAGATACGCCCTAAATCCTGCTCAGTTAATGCTGACAATACAGTCTTCCATACACCTGCCAGTGTTCACCGACGGAATCGGCTACATACACTCTGCGATGGACCAGAGCGTTCTGGAAAATCTCTTCACAGTATTCCTGTGTTCAGCCAATACAAGATTGCATTTATCATCTGTTGGTTACTTTTCCTGGGGTGACCACCATAGGTCTTCTTTTTTGGCGGCAGCAGGTTTTTGATCCGGGCGCATAGGACCTCTGTCATTTTATGTCGTTTCATACTATTTTTTTATGATTTCCGCACTTTTATTATAACCTCGGAGTTTGCGAACATACTCTTGGGAGTGCACGAGAAGTCCGACGGTTATATAGTAATAGATGAGAAAAATAAATAAATAGGTTCCAATGACCAGTTTATTTGTTTATAATGGATATGATAAGAGAGACACGATACAATAAATAGTGATACGATAAGACACATATATCATCTGTTGAGGAAGTTGTTATGCAGAATATTTCAGATCAAATTTCATTTCAGGTATATCAGAATCAAGAAGATACTTTTCAATTTCATGAAACAATGTTAGTGTTTTTTGGGCTGCATGGACGTTGTCATATTTTTAGTGGAAACACAGAGTATGAACTTCAGTCAGCCGGTATTCTGGTGATTAATCCCTTTGAACTTTATCGCTTGACGTGTCCAATTGATGGGACCGTCCTTTGTATGCAGATTTCGCGTTCGGTTTTACAGCTCTGCGGCTGGAAGGATACTGATTATTGTTCCTGCTATGCGCATTCCGGTAAGGATGACAGAGAGGAATATGATCAACTGCGCAAGGATTTGGCCACTATATTTCATATGTTTTTTGAGAAAAATGGAGATGTTTCTGGATCTGTGATGGGGCTGGTGCTGCAATTTATGGGACGATTGCAAACATATTTCTGTATACATGATTTAGAGAGTATGCGGAATGAGCGAAACATGCAGCGGTTGAAGCGGATTTTGGATCGGATTCACGAGCGGTGGAATGAGGCAATCAGCCTTTCGCAAATTGCACAAGAGGAATATTTATCCGCAAGTTACTTATCTCGGTTTTTTCAGAAAAATTTGAATATTTCATTTTCCCAATATGTCAAAGAACTACGTATGCGCAATGCGAGACGAATGCTGATACAAAGCGAACAGTCAGTGACTCATATCGCATATGACTGCGGGTTTCGCACACCGAGTATGTTTATCGAGACATTCCGGCAATACTATGGCGTAACACCAAAACAATATCGACGGGACTGGCAGAAAACACGTAGCCAGCAATCGATCAGTAGTTTGCTGGGGAATGACCTACAGAGTGATCTCTCCGCATTGATGATATATATGCGGGGGAAACAGAAGATTGAATTGCCCCGGCGTACGCAGCAGTTTACGGTTCATTGTGCGGCACAGCCGATAGAATCCCAAAGTGAGTGGCGTAAAATTTTAAATATTGGATATGCCCGTGATGGGCTTCTTGCACCTGTGCAGGAACAAATTTGCCGAGCGCAGCGCGAAATTAAATTTGAGTATCTGCGATTTCACGGGTTGTTTGATCGGGACATGAACGTTTATTTCGAGGATGAGAATGGGACACCACGATATGATTTTTCTTATATAAATCTTCTATTTGATTTTATTGTTTCGCAAAATCTAAAGCCTTATGTAGAGCTCAGTTTTATGCCATCCCAATTGGCGCGGGAACAGACTAGAATTTTTGATCGACCGTCTATTATTTCCGGCTGCACCGATTTGAGAAAATGGGCTTTATTGGTTCAAGCTGTTTTGAGAAATTTTATCGTTCGATATGGTAGCAAAATAGTTCGCCAATGGCGTTTTACGACAATCAGTCAGAGCTATGTACACATTGGATGCATTTTGCCAGAGGATTACGATGCGCTTTATTGTACGACATTTCGCGCAGTAAAAGAGGTTGACCCATTGCTTTGTATGGGCGGTCCAGGGTGCTTTGCACATCTGATTACAGAGAAGGAAGGGGTTCCTCACTTTCTTGAGATGGCAGAAGAGAATGCTTGTTTGCCGGATTTTATTTCTATTCAAGGACATCCTCATGCACAGGTCGCGGAAACAGAGCTTTTCATGGACTTTACACTGAGCCAGAAATCAGCTCCAGCTATTATATCGAAGGACGCTAGTTTTTTGAAACATTCTATCGATTCATTAAAAGAGAAAATGGCGCAATATGGGTTAGAGGATCGTGAAATCTATCTGGAGGAAAGCAACGCAACACTTTGGCAGCGTGATTTATCCAGCGAAACCTGCTATAAAGCGGTTTGGATTGCAAAAAATGTCTGCGAAAACCGCAGTCAGATGGTTTTTGGGTATTGGTTGTTGACGGACTTCTTGGAAGAACGTGCGATGATGGAAAGCATTTTTCATGGCGGATATGGATTGATGACGTATAACGGTGTTCCGAAAGCAGGATATTGGGCGATGTATCTGCTAAGCAAACTCGGCTCGGAAAAGGTTGCAACTGGCGATGACTGGCTTTTAACACGAAATAGTCAAGGTTATCAGCTGGTAGTCTACAATTATTGTCATTACAGCAATTTGTATCGTTATCGTTATCAGCGTCTGAAACAGCCGGAAGAGGCTTACTCCGTTTTTGAGACAGGGGAGATTAAACGGATGCAATTTCACATTCTGGATGTGGAGGATGGATTATATCGGGTTGAACGGTATCGAATCACGCGGGATCATGGCTCTTCCTTTGATAAATGGCTAGAGATGGGGGCACCGGATTATCCAAATATGGACGAAGTGCAGTATCTTGCGGAGAATTCGCGTCCCGCTTATCAGCTTGAAACAATACAGGCAAGAAAGGAGCTGCGTGTGGGAACTCTATTGAATCCGCTTGAGACAGAGCTTCTGATTCTGCAACCACTTCATCAGACATGAATGAGTTCATGATTGGACGAGTCAAAGCCCCACCCCTAAAGGGGCGGGGTTTTATAAATGTGATGACTCCTTTTTTATATCGGATTTTTGTCATTCTCCTCCCGGAATAACGCTTGTATTTTGTAAAATAAGAAATTATTCGCGAAATATGGGAAAGGAAAGACGGTATTAACGTCGGATTTTTGTTGTTACAATTAGATTACGATAGAACGGTGAACAAATTTCTGCGCAGAAATTCCGGTCGAAGAAAGGAGTATTAAAAATGACAAATTCAAATCAAGTTTCAGGAAGGCAAATATTTAAAACCTCGTTAATGGAGAAAATTGCATATGGAATGGGCGATGTTGCCTGTAATGTTGTATTTGCAATTACCTCTAGTTTGCTGGTTTACTTTTATACGAATGTAGTCGGCATTTCTGCTGCTCTCGTAGGTACCATTTTGCTGGCATCTCGTTTATTTGATGGTATTTCGGATCTGGCGATGGCACAGATTATGGATAAAGTAAATTCAAAGCACGGCAAGTATCGTTCGTGGGTTCTTTGGATGGCGATACCATATGGAATCAGTGCGGTTTTGCTTGTCTGTGTTCCATCTTCTGCGACGCAGCTCGTTCAGGCAATTTACATTTTCGTTACGTATAACCTTTGCACAACAGTATGCTATACAGCACTCAATCTACCGTATTCGTCTTTGGCGCCAACCATGACGAATGATGACAACGATCTGGCAAAAATTAATCTATTTCGTATGTCGATGTCGCCAATTGGCAATCTGATTATCACGGCGTTGACACTGCCCTTTATTAATCTATTGGGTGGCGACCGCAAGGCTTGGATTATTGTAACCGTTATCTATGCGATTGTCGCGTTTGCAATGTTGATGTGGACTTTCCTTGGTACAAAGGAGCGTTTCCGTCCGGCTGCAGCAAAAGAGGCGGAGGGGTTGCCGCTTTTGACCCGCTTAGGAGCGGCATTCCGTAATAAGTATTTTGTGATGCTGACGCTGTCTATGATTGCAGTAGCCCTTTACCAGAATGTCAACGGTACATGCACAACCTACTATGCACAGTATGTTTTAGGAAATGTTGAAGTCATGGGCATTCTGCAAACGGCAGAGAAGATCCCATGGATTGTCGGTGTTATTATTCTTGCCCCGTTTATTAAGAAATTTGGCAAACGGAATCTAGTTTTATTTGGCGCATTGCTTAATGTTGTTGCAATGGTGTTCGTTCAGTTTGCACCGACCAGCTATCCGGTTCTGATTGTTGCTGCAATTATGCGTGGCTTCGGTGAGGCACCGTTCTATGGCTGCATTTTCACTATGATTGCGGATGCAATTGAATTTGGACATTGGAAGACTGGAATTCGTGTACACGCTCTACTCTTTTCTGCCTTTACTGTAGGACAGAAGCTTGGCGGAGGTATTGCGGCATGGGCAATTGGTCAGCTGATGACGGCATCTGGATTTACCGGACTTGAGGTTGAAATTCCGTCCGCAGTTGCAATGGTACAGAATTTGTATATTTGGGGTTCTGTTGTAGCATGGGGCGCTGTTGCAGTCATCATGATTTTCTATCAGTTGGATAAGCAATATGATAAGATTATTTCTGATCTTGCAAAGCGTGAGAACGCATAAATGATGCGTACATGATCTCCTTCCCGTTCGCAAGAATGGGAAGGAGATACCTTCGCGATTATCGAGCGCAAAACACTGGATGCACGTTGTGAAGGCGATGAAATCTGTGTTTAGGAAAGGAAAATGAATTATGGGTGAATTTGTTTATTCCAAGTTGAGTCAAAACTCTACATATCAGAATTATAAATTAGATGTATACGATCCGCACAATCCATATCGGCCAGGATTTCATGGAGTATTTGAGTTAAAAATTGAGGTCGGCGGAAAAGAACGCCGTATGCTTGCTTATGCACCGAAGGATATCCGTGATTCCACTGCTGGAGTAATTGTCCTCGGAGAGAATGGAAAAACAGCAGATGATTTGCTAAAAAATAGCGGATGGTGTGAGATTGCTGATAGTGAAGAATGCAAAGAAAAGCTGATCGTTTTTTTTCTAGAGCCGGAGAATGGAAAATGGAATACACAAGAGGCATACGGTACACCGGACGGAGACGTTGCGTATATTGATACTGCGGCAATAACTGCGGCAGAGCGGTACTTATTCTGCGTTCATGAATCGAAAGTATACTTAACTGGTTGTCGTGAAGGCGGAGTCCTTGCAAATATGGCAGCCGCATGGAATCCAGCCTTTTTTGCCGGTGTTGCAACCGTTGGAGGATCGTCGGTCTCAGAGGAATACTTAAAAAAAGCAGGGAAAGCGTATGCTACAAATCTGGACGGATATGTAGATGAAACACATCGAAAAGATATTCGCAAGGGCGACATTCCGATGCCAGCGTGGATTATTGATGATCCGGAGGTCTCGACGGGAACGGGAGAGGCAATCCTCGCGTACTGGAAAGCTGCCTGCGGGACAGATCCGAATCCACGGCAGTTACAGTTCGATCAAGTCGAATATTACCGCACGAAGGAAACGCCATATCCACTCAATCAGGAGAAAGAGGCATACCGCGTTTGCTACAGCAGTATTGCTGGAGCGTCTGCAGAATACGCGAAACCAATGCTTCGACGCATCTGGAAGGATTTCCTATATCGGCAGAGACGTTGGATGAGCTGTCCGGGAGGTGATCTACGCGTAACACGTGATCCGGTTCGTGATCTTGGGATGGAATACCACTACGAAGAAGTGGATGGCTGGATGCGTGAATGGTATGTGTATATTCCGAGTGCGGTTAAAGATAATCCACAGAGAAAAGTCCCAATGGTCTTTGCAATGCATGGATATACCTGCTCAGGAGAGATCTATATTGGAAACAGCGACTGGCATAAGGTTGCAGAAAAATATGGATTTATTGTAGTGTATCCTTCAGCATTGCATGGGAGAGTCAGTATGCCGGATTGCGGCTTAATGCCGGAATGGGCACCACTTGCTGCATGGAATGTATTTGAAGAAGAAGACCGTCCGGATGAATTGCGATTTTTTTATTATCTGTTGGATCGTATGCTTGCAGAATATCCGGTAGATGAGACACGCGTTTTTGCCAGCGGACATTCATGGGGATCACTCATGACACAAATGTTGGCGCTTGGCATGACAGATCGTTTTGCGGCTGTAGCGCCGTGTTCCGGAGTTTTCTTTGGCGGGGCATCGGAACGTATGTTAGATCTTCCACGTTTCCGTGAAGACAATGGCATCGAACTGCCGATTTGGATGTTCTGGGGGATGGAAGAGGATTGGCTGATTGAAGGCAATCCGACACATGAAAATGAAACCGGATTCACCCTTGAGATGTGGTTGAAGAAAAACCATAAATCAGAGATGATACCGGAAGATTGGAATTCGGTTCCAGTACAGGTAAATGGAAGATTTTTGGACCATTCTTTCGAGAAGGCTGGAACTGCTCCTGTACGTTTTACACAAGTGGATTATATGCCACATGCGACAATGACGGAGATGAGCTTCCGGATTTGGGAGGAATTCTTTTCAAAATATTCGCGTACAAACAAATAATACGGATTTGTTATAGATTATCTCTATGACTCGTTGAAAAGGCCTGATTCTTATCATGGAATCAGGCTTTTTGTAAAAATGGAGATTAATATGCAGAAAGAGATAAAATCTATGATGGGATCAATACAATGATAAAGCATTCTACAAAAATGAAATAGCAAAGCAAGATACATAAGTGCAAATTCCCACAAAATAGCCTCGGATATAGCATAGGTCACAGTTGCCGCGATGTTAGAAAATATAACAACCAGTTTTGAATTCCCGGTCTGAAGGAACAGACAAAACGGTATCTGCGTGTATCAATTCGTTGCGCAGGAAGTATGGCAAATATGAAAAAGGTCTTATGATTTTGAAAAAGTACGCATCTAAAAGCTGATCTGAATATAGTTCAGATACAGACACTTTTGTGGTTCAAACAATTTTCAAACAATCCCTCAAATTAGCTGGTATCAGCAGGGACAACGAGTGATGAATTTCAAACAAACAGCATATGATTTCTGAACTTTTCGGACGAGAGAGTTCGGAA
>CAYRZL010000096.1:0-9057 GCA_964428795.1 uncultured Lachnospiraceae bacterium
AATTTCCTGTTTGCTTTCAACCAGTCCTGATCGTCCTCATAATTTGGGAGGACAGTTTTTACTCTTGCCCAGAATGAGGGGCTGTGGTTCTTATAGGTGATGTGGCTCAATTCATGCACTACGACATAATCAATCACCGAAAGAGGGCACATGACGAGTCTCCACGCAAAGTTCAGATTGTTCTTCGTACTGCAGGAACCCCATCGGGCTTTTGCATCTGACAGCTTAATTTCTCCGGGTGTCACGCCCATAATCCCGGCGTAATTTCTTACCCGTTCAGAAAGGATGCACATTGCCTCTGATTTCAGCCATTCAGAAGTGCCCTGCTCCCGCTCGATGATCCCATGGAGACGGAGCCGCTTAAAGATTCTGGACATGGCTGACGGACTGATCGTGTCCAAGTGCTGGCGGATATCTTTCCCCATCATCCCGAAAGTCATGTATTCGCCCCGGCTGATCACTTCCAGTACCTGTAGGTCACGTTCCGCAAAGAAGTTGATTCCACGGTAAGAGCGTTCCTTTTCTTCAATGGCGCCTTTTGTTCCGTTGAACTGTCGTCCCTGTGCCCCACTTTCCGTTTTACCCGGAAAGTCCTGATATCGTTGCAGGTACTCTCTATCCGTAAGACGCGGCAAAATTTATCATACATTTTGATCGATACATCACCCATGTGGTGTTTGAACCTCGTGCCGAGGATACGCTGGTTATAGTTGATGCCGACTTCTTTTTTACAGTTATAGGTAATACGCTGGCCCAGGAATGTGGCGGTGTTATCCGGTTTTACTGTAAAGATTGCAGCCGGACAATCTCGTCATAAAGGGGTTCCAGATCACATGGCTGTTTGAACATGATATCTGTTGCACACTCAATCTGCTGGACTGTCCATGTGTAGCCGAGACCGAGTGTTCCAGGGGCAGGACAATAGCGTCCTGCAAGAACATCTAAGACTTTATGGAGGTCTTCCGGATTGATTCGGCCAGAGAGCTTCTGTGCCGCTTCGACATCCGAAATTTCAAGGAATGCATTATCCTGCATGCGGTAAGCGATCTCTTCCTTCTGCAGCTTATGGGCGAGAAGGTTATGGCCGTTCATGTAGAATTGCAGACGGAAAGGAGCCCAAGTGGGAACACGCAGATAGCACAGCCCCAGCTCCTTATCAATAAAGTAAAAATAATAATGAAGACATTTACTTTGATCAAATTTGAGGAATGTTTTTCCAGCTGTTTTATCATGCCATGGTTTATAAGTATTACACTGTTCCATGGCAGAAAAGATATGGATCAGCCCTTCGGTTTTTGCAGTTTTCCGAATGATTTCCTGAATCCGGTCATCTTTGCGGAAAGCCCGTAGTTTACGGATGAACTCAATTTCAATGCCATTTTCATCTGCGATGCGCTGGGCGTTTGAACGGATCTGTTCTGTAAGGGGCTGGGAGAAATTAGAAAAATCAAAAATACGGATGTTGTTGGCTTTCAGAAAAGCAGTCATACCTTCGGCATGGCTCCATCCGGGGATATAGCCTTGGATGATCATGCGGTCATAACAAGTAATCGTACCATAAATTTTGTCAGCATATTTATCCGTAAGTAACATAAACACATCCGCCAATGTTTTTCTTTATTGTACTTAAAACATGGAGGAAATACAAAACTTTTCCGGTTTATCCGGGTTAGGGCTTTTAGAACCCATTCATTTCGTTTTTTCAAAATTTCCTCCTGTGCGTAAAATTTCTTTTCCTCATTTTAACGCAACAGGAGGAATCCTGCTTAAAATCTTGTTATTTTATTGCGAAAAGTTTTTATTCTTTAAAGCTGGGAAATAAAAAAAGCCTTATTTTAAGGCCATTGTAGGTGTTATGCTATAAAATTTGCTCCTAAAGAATATGGTGCTAACTTCTAAAGACGGGAATGCATTTTTGTTATTACGTTATGATAGTGATGCATTTTGGTTATTACTCTATGATTTATGGATATTTCTCTGAAAACAGGAAAATTGCTATAATATTTTCAGAAAATATAACGGAATAGTTATTAGAAAATAATTATAGGAGGAGCATGCAGGTGAAAAGGATTGATTTGGAAAATCATTTTTATAGCAATTTTTTGATTGAGGCATTAAAGCGAAGAAAGGAACCGCCATTTATTGAGGTGGACGATGAGGGAACACATTTTTTGCATTACACAGATTCGGTGGTATATAAAGATACTTTGATTCCGACTCTTATGGAAGTGGGAGAAGAGCGGATAAAGCTGTTAAAGGAGAATGGGATCGACGCAACGGTTTTGTGTTCATCCGGCTGCGGAGAACAGATTGAGGGGGATGAGAGCCTGGAGGTATGCAGAAATACCAATGATATGATAGGAAGCCTGGTGAAAAAGTTTCCGGGTATCTATTATGGCAGTGCAATGCTTCCGGTAAACGATGTGGAAGCTGCCTGTGCGGAATTGGAGCGGGTGGTAAAAGAATATGGATTTGTATCTTGGCATACTCATTCAAATTATGGAAAACATCATCCGGACGAGGAAAAATATCGGCCGATCTTTCAGAAGGCTGCGGAGCTCGGAATATATGTTTATCTTCATCCGCATATTCCGGATTATGAACGGATTACAGATATGGGATTTACTTTTGCAGGACCGGGATGTGGATTTACGGTAGATACAGCAATTACGGCGCTTCGGTTGATTGTTTCCGGGATTTTTGATGAGATTCCGGACCTGAAACTGGTGTTGGGACATTTGGGGGAAGGGATTCCGCCGCTTTTTGAAAGAATCGAAAACCGATTGTGCTATGTGCCGAATGAACATGTGAAATGTAAACATAATATTCGATACTATTTTAAGCATAATATTTATGTTACGACCAGTGGAAATATGTCAAAGCATTCCTTTGAGTGTGCAGTCGATCATATGGGAATCGACCGTGTATTATTTGCAAGCGATTATCCATATGAAGGTGTTGGGAAAATGATAGAATTTGTAAAAGACCTGAGATTGTCGGAAGCAGAGCGTGAAAAATTATATCATGGAAATGCGGAACGTGAACTTGGGTTAAAATAAAAGTATTTATAAGGAGGAAGGTTACATGAAGATGAAAAGAGTAGCAGCAGTTTTATTAACAGGCATGCTTGTGGTGGGGATGACCGCTTGTGGAGACGACGCAGCAGAGAAAGATGCCGGTACAGCAGGGGGAACCGGATCGGTGACAGAAAGCGAGACCGTCGAAAGCCACTATATGGATCTGACCCCGGAAGAGGTTCAGGAAAAAGTTGCGGCGATGAAGGAAACGGCAGAATGGGATGATATGGCACTGGAATCCGGAATTCTGGATGAGGTGGATAAAATTCTTGAGGTGGAGGATTCTTATACCCTGCGTATAGGAACACCGATTGGCGGTCGTCAGTGTCAGACATATCTGATGGCACAGCTGGAGGCGTATCTGGAGGCCAGTACGGATGGAAAAGTGCAGGTGGAGAATTATCCGCTGGGACAGCTTGGTACAAATGCACAGACAATAGAGGGTGTTTTGGATGGAAGTATTACCGGCTGGTCGGGACCGATCGATTATCTTTATAATTATGCCCAGGGCGTTGGAGTAGTATCCATTCCGTTTTTGTTTGAAGGAGGTTCTTATCAGGCAATTCGTATTTTCCAGGAGGATCCTACGATGGATGAATACCTGAATTCCGCAGGTTTCTGGAATGTCTGCTATGGATATGACAATAGCCAGGTAATTTTGTCTACGAAAAAGTATGAAACCATCAATGATTTTAAGGGAAGCAAGATTTGGAGTTTGCCGACAGAAATGGAGCAGAAGATGATCACCGCCATTGGAGCTACGCCAGTTTTGCTGGATTCCTCGGATGTTTCTGTGGCTTTCCAGAATGGTAACGTGGACGGCGGATGTGCGGGTCTTACCTTCTTTACATCTTTCGGAATTGAAGAGAGTGCAAAATATGTTTACAAGTATTGCCCATATGTAGCAACACCGGTTGTAACTGTATTCAGCTATGATTTTATGATGTCTCTGCCGGAGGATCTGAGACAACTGATCGTAGATGCCGGTGATCTGATTACGGATAAATATATGCCGGTGTTTGATACGGAAGCGCTCAACACAGCAGATGAAGCAGTATCCAGTGCATGTGAAGTGGTGGAAGTGTCCGATGAATTGATTGCAGATATGAAAGAAGCTTGCAGTGGTATTGCGGAAGAATTCTGCTCAAAGGGAGATGAATACCAGGAATTGTATGATAAATTCAGTGCATTGGTTGAAGAGGATCAGGCAGAAGGGCATGAAAAACCAATCTGGTAATTTTGAGGGGGACAGTGATGAAAAAAATTTTGAAAAAATGCATGTGGAAAGTAGATAGTGCATTTTTATATGTTTCTTCGATCGCTCTTTTTGTGGCAACGATCCTGTCAGTTGTGAACGCAATTTTACGATCTGCAGGTCAGGGCGGTTTTGCGTGGTCCGATGAGGCATGTGTGATCCTGATGATTTTTATGGTGTTTCTGGCTCAGCCGTTGTTGGAAGGGGAAGACCAGAATCTTAGTATAGGTATCCTGGACAATATCATTAAAAAACCGAGTGGGAGAAAAATACTGCAGGTTATTCGCGGGGCAGTGATTATCGGAATTCTGGGATATTTACTTGGATTTTGTTTTCAGGTGATTGAGAAAGCAGTGCGTTTTAATTATCGTACGTCTGTATTGCAATTACCAAGGTATATTTTATATGCATGTATCGCGATCGCGTTTATTATGATTATTGTAAACTGGATTGTAAATATATTTTTCAAGAAAGCAAATGAAAAATATACGGATACTTTAGCGGAAGATGAGGAGGGGCAACCATGAGCACAACAACAGGTTTAATTATAATGCTGATTATTTTGGTCGGTCTCATGGTGCTCAATGTGCCAATTTATATTTCGTTATTGACAGCGGCTGTGTTTTTGCAGGTCGTAGTAAATCATGTAACGCCGACAAATGTTGTGACTGGAATTTATGAAGCACTGACGAAGACAAGTCTGATGGCGGTTCCGTTCTTTGTCTTTGCGGGAAGTGTTATGGCGGAGGCCTCTCTGGGAAAACGATTGATCAACTGTTTTGAAGTGGTACTTCGTCCGGTAAAAGCAGGACTGTCGATTGCCTGTTTGATTGCCAATGCATTTTTCGGAGCAATTTCCGGTTCGGCTCCGGCGGCGACTTCTACGTTTGGAAAGGTGATCTATCACCCATTGGAGAAAAAATATGATGACAAGCTGGCCACCGGACTGATCACATCTGCCGGTGCATTGAGTGTCATTATCCCTCCAAGTATCAGTATCATTCTGTATTGTATTGCTGCAGAAGTGTCAACGACAAAGTTGTTTTTATGCGGTATTGTACCCGGTATCCTGATCTGTGCGATCGTAGGAGTCTATCTGGTGATCCGGTGTAGAAAGATGCCGAAACAGGGAAGGGCGGAGGCAAAGGAGATCAAAAAGATATTCAAGGAAGGTATTCCGATTCTGATATTGCCGGTCATTGTTCTGGGGGGTATTTATAGTGGAATATTTACACCAACGGAAGCGGGAGCAGTGTCAGCGATTTACTCTGTGGTTGTTGCTATCTTTATGAAGGATATAAAAAATGTAGGCCAGCTATTTACCGTTCTCAGGGGCGCAACAAAAACAACAGGCCAGATTTTTATCCTGGTGGCAGTCAGTACGATTTTTGCACAGGCGACAACGGTAGCACAGCTTCCGGCAATTATCGCAACGACAATGGATGGAGTCGGAAAAATACAATTTTTATTGATTTTAAATGTTGTGTTGCTGATTTTAGGATGTTTTATTGATGGTGGATGTGCGACCTTGATCCTTGTACCGATCGTACTTCCGGTGGCGGAGGCACTGGGAATCAATCCGTTGCATCTGGGTATTATCTTTGTGGTAAATCTATCCATTGGTTTGTTCTCGCCTCCGTTTGGATTGAACATTTTTGTTTCTCAGGGTGTTTTGGGAAAGAGTCTGGGATTTATATCACGATCTTTAATACCATATATCGTATGTTATTTGATCGCATTGGTATTGATTACGTTTATTCCGCAAATATCACTATTGTTTGTTTAAGCATCTCTTGGCTTTTCGTTCGCAGAGCGGTCCTGGAATCATGGTATTCCCGGACCGTTTTGCAGGTATTGCCAATGGTACCGGGCATGTAAAGGAGGACGTAATAATTTGAAAAAGGATTCTGTCACTATGATTTATAAAGCAAACCTCCATGCTGCTAAAGCCGCGCCACCATAAATGAAACCATTTTTGCCACAGATAGTGTATAATAGAGTCACGGCAATGGTCGAGTTTTTTTTGAGCTTGTAGCTCGTGAAGCAAACTGACTTTATGGCTCTCTCATTTGCACCACCACCTGTCCAGCCGTTCGCGACAAAAGGACGTACAGTAAAATAACAAGAGACAGAGAGCCGTGCCGTAAATCTTTTATACGGAGGCAACGTTATGGATAAGGTTTACGACATTTGTTGTGGTATTGATGTGCACAAAAAACTCATGGTTGCCTGTTTTCGACATGGCAGGAAACAGGAGATTCGGGAGTTTGGTGCAACAACGCGGGAACTTTTGGAACTCGCTGAGTGGCTTTCTGATGGCGGATGCCAAATGGTCGCTATGGAAAGCACCGCTTCCTATTGGAAGCCTTTATATAACATTCTGGAATCGGCAGAAATTCCTGCGATGGTTGTAAATGCAAATCATATGAAGAATGTTCCGGGCAGGAAAACCGATGTGCAGGATGCCGAGTGGATTGCAGAACTTCTGCAGCATGGCCTCCTCACAGCAAGCTTCATTCCGGACAAAGCCCGGAGGGAGTTGCGGGAATTGGTAACGTACCGCAAGAGTCTTGTGAAAACGAAAGGGAGCGAATTGAAACGAAAATAAGGTAAAATAGGTTCAAGAGAAAAACAGGGAGAAAGAATCGTGATAATCAGTGTGAGCAGAAGGACCGACATACCATCTCATTATTCAGAATGGTTTTTTAACCGAATAAGAGAGGGTTATGTATATGTCCGAAATCCTATGAATATACATCAGATCTCGAAGGTGAGTTTATCACCTTCTGTCGTAGACGCGATAGTTCTTTGGACAAAAAATCCGATTCCCATGATAAAAAGGCTCGATGAACTGGAAAAATACCCTTATTATATTCAGTTTACATTGACATCATATGGAAGGGACATGGAAGCAAACCTGCCTTCCAAGAATCAGAATTTAATACCTGCGTTCCTCGAACTTTCAAAGAAAATAGGAAAAGAACGGGTTGTGTGGAGATATGATCCTATTTTCTTTACGGATGTTTATACCGTGGATTACCATAAAAAATATTTTAGAGTTATGGCTTCAAAGCTGGGAGCCTATACGGAAAAATGCACGGTAAGTTTTCTTGATTTATATAAAAATACTTTAAGAAATATACAGCCATTTGGCATAAGGGTGCCGATGAAAGAGGAACAGTTTGAATTGATGGATGAGTTTGCCCGGATTGCGGAGAAATTTGGTTTTTATCTGGACACTTGTGCGGAGGAAATCGATCTTTCCTGCCTGGGAATAAAACACGCCTGCTGCGTTGACAAAGAGAGGCTTGAGCAAATCGGAAATTATCGTTTGAAAGCAAAGAAGGACGCCGGTCAGCGGGATATTTGCGGATGCATTTCCAGTATTGATATTGGAGCTTATAACACCTGTAAAAACGGTTGTGTATATTGCTATGCCAATTATAACAGGAAGATGGTAGAAAATCAGACACATTGGCATAATCCGGATAGCCCGTTGCTCTTTGGAGAAGTCGGAAAAGACGATGTGATCAAAGAAAGGAAGATGGAATCGTTGGTGCAAAACCAGATTTCTCTTTTTGATTTGTAATTGGAAAAGGATTCTACAATTATTCTCCGGAGAACAAAAATTTTTATAAACCATGTAAAATTATGAACAGAATGAGAGGGGTAACATATGAATCTCACACAGATTGAATATTTTCTGGCAGTTTCAGAAACATTGAATTATACAGCGGCGGCACAAAGCCTGTTTGTATCACAGCCGGCACTGAGCCGCCAGATTGCGGCGATGGAATCGGAACTGGGAATTAAATTGTTAAATCGTGATACAAAAAAGGTTACTTTAACCAAGGCGGGAAAACAGTTTAAGGAGGATATGCAAAAAATCTGGAGTGAGCTAAACAGTGCAATTCGCAGAGCAAAAGAGGTAGGTATGATGGATCATGTAATTCGAATCGGGGTATTTGACGCATTGGGGATCAGAGATTTCTGGCCTCCTCTTTATGAAAAATTATATGAAATCGCACCGGATATTAAAATGGAGCTGGTACGTGCGGATTTTAATGGCTTGAGAGAAGGATTTAACAATGACGAATTTGATGTGGTGGTTTCTCTGGATTTCAATTTCCCGGACCGCTATTCTTACCATACGAAACAATTGATTTACAGAAAGTATGGATTTATCTTTTCAAAGGATTCGGAATGGGCTAAAAATCCGGATTTGAAATTCAGTGATTTTGAAAACAAGGATCTTTATGTGGTGGATCATGACGGGTGTGTAAACCGCGTACTTTCTGAATTAAATTCAGTAGGGATAAAAAAACCGATTCTTCACAAGGTGAAGGGGCATCTGACGGTTCAGACATATCTGGAAACCGGACAGGGATATGCTCTGCTGGATACGAATCTGCCGATTTATAATCCGTCACTGGCATGTTTTGCCGTGGATGAGATTTTTGCCGGGACATATGTGATTGCGGTGTGGAAAAAGGATGATGAACTGATCGAACGATGGATGAATGAAGTGGTTTTTGAAAAATAAAATGTATGCAAACAAGCCAGATTGTGGAGACCGCCGCAATCTGGTCTTTTTTGAAATGTGGCTACCGCAATCCCACTGGCTTTAGACGGTGGGTTAAGGTAGCCAGAAGTAGCGGCTTGTGCTATACTTGTTGTCCGGCAAATTAAATGTTGCTTGAAAAGTCAGATTAAACGTTGCTTTTC
>CAYRZL010000097.1:0-8999 GCA_964428795.1 uncultured Lachnospiraceae bacterium
GTGACACTCATCGGTGCAACCACGGAGAATCCGTATTTTGAGGTAAATGGCGCACTGCTCTCACGTTCCATCATATTTGAACTGAAGCCTCTGGCTCCGGAGGACATAAAGATACTGTTAAAACGGGCTGTTTACGATAAAACTAAAGGCATGGGTTCCTATAATGCCCGGATTGATGACGATGCCCTGGATTTTCTGGCGGATGTTTCAAACGGGGATGCCCGCAGCGCCCTAAATGCCGTTGAATTGGGAATTTTGACTACGGAAAAGAGCGCAGACGGAATGATTCATATAACTCTGGACGTGGCGCAGGAATGTATTCAGAAACGGGTCGTGAAGTATGATAAGAACGGTGACAGTCATTATGATAATATATCTGCTTTTATCAAAAGTATGCGGGGATCAGATCCGAATGCTGCAGTTTATTATCTGGCAAAAATGCTGTATGCCGGTGAAGATGTGACTTTTATTGCAAGGCGTATTATGATCTGCGCATCGGAAGATGTGGGAAATGCGGATCCGATGGCATTGACAGTGGCGGTCAGTGCGGCTCAGGCAGTGGAGCGGCTGGGAATGCCGGAGGCAAGAATCGTCCTGGCCCAGGCAGCCACCTATGTGGCGAGCGCTCCGAAAAGCAACGCCGCATATCTGGCAGTGGATAAGGCATTGGGAGTTGTAAGAGAGACAAAGACAGCCCCGGTTCCGGCGTATCTCTGTGACAGCCATTACAAAGGCGCGCAAAAACTGGGAAGGGGTATCGGCTACCAGTACGCCCATGATTTTCCAAATCATTATGTGGATCAGCAGTATCTTCCGGATGCCTATAAGGATATGAAATTTTACGAGCCGACAGAGAATGGATATGAAAAAGAAATCCGGGCTTATTTTGATAAAATCGGAAAAGAAATTTAATACATAATTTTTATATATCATTAGGAGGAAATAAAAATGCAGTCATATGAACTGATGAGTAAAGAAGAGTTACAGAAGGAAAAAGAATCTTTAGAGCAGCAGTATAAAGAAATCTGTGATCTGGGTCTGAAGCTGGATATGTCCAGAGGAAAACCGTCGACAGAACAGCTTGATCTGTCACAGCCTATGATGGATGTACTTCACAGCGATACTGTTCTGGAGAGCAGATTAGGCACTGACTTGAGAAACTACGGTGTTCTGGATGGTATTGATGAAGCAAAAGAGCTGATTGCAGGCATGATAGGCACAAAACCGGAAAATGTGATCGTATATGGAAATGCCAGCCTGAACATTATGTATGATACAATTAACCGTTCTATGATTCACGGCGTGCTGGATTATACTCCGTGGTGCAAACTGGATAAAGTAAAGTTTCTTTGCCCGGTACCGGGATATGACCGTCATTTTACCATTACGGAATTTTTTGGGATTGAGATGATCAATGTGCCTCTGTATGAGGATGGCCCGGATATGGATATGGTGGAAAAGCTTGTCAGCGAGGATGCATCCATCAAAGGGATCTGGTGCGTACCGAAATATTCCAATCCGATGGGAACCTCTTACTCCGATGAGACTGTACGCCGTTTTGCCAATCTGAAACCGGCGGCTGAGGATTTCCGTATTTACTGGGATAACGCATACTGTGTACACCATTTATATGCGGATAAAAAGGATGAGATTCTGGATATCCTTTCCGAATGTGAGAAGGCAGGAAATCCGGATATGGTATATGAATTCTGTTCGACATCAAAGGTGACTTTCTCCGGCTCCGGCATATCAGGTCTGGCAACCAGTCCGAGAAATAAGGCGGACATTTTAAAACAACTGACAGTTCAGACGATTGGATTTGATAAGATCAACCAGCTTCGTCATGTGAAATTTTTAAAAGATCTGGATGGTGTTGCGGCTCATATGGAGAAACACGCTGAGATCATCCGCCCGAAATTCGAACTGCTCCAGAAACGTTTTGATGAGGAACTGAAAGGTCTGGGAGTCGGCTCCTGGACGACACCTCACGGCGGATACTTTATCACCTATTTTGCAAATGAAGGGTGTGCAAAGAATATTGTCGCAAAGGCAAAGGAAGCTGGCGTGGTCATGACTGGTGCAGGTGCGCCGTTCCCATACCAGAACGATCCGAAAGATTCTGTGATCCGTATCGCTCCGACACTTCCTCCGATGGAAGAGCTGGATGAAGCATGCAGCGTATTTATCACCTGTGTAAAACTGGCAAGTGTGGAAAAGCTGTTGGAGAAATTTGCATAAAATCTGATTAGCTTTCAAGAATGCTCCAGCATTCTTGCTGCGAGGCATGCATCGGCTTTGCCGATATTATTCCTTTGCATGCCTTAAGCAATCCTGCCGGAGGCCGAAGGCATTTTTATGATGCCAATTTTGTGAAAAGTAAACTGTATTATTTTTATGACTTGTCAAATAAGAAAAACCGGTTATAATAATAAACAGAATAATGGGTTGGATTGTGTAAAGAGTGGAAAAATCGAGTCAGCATATGGATGGGAGAATGTGCAGCGGTTACACTCTTTTGGTTTGGCAAAGGAGAAAGCATGAAAAACAGAAAGAACAGGAAGCAAATAGCGGCAATTATTATATCTGTATGTCTGGCTGTGACAGGAAGCTGTCCGGTTATGGCTTCCACATTGAATAAGGCGAAGTCGGAGAAAGAGAAAGCAGAGAAGAATCTGGATTCTGTGAATGGTCAGATTCAGGATATTGAAAACAAGCAGAGCAGCCTGCAGACAGAGATTGACGCTCTGGACGCGGATCTGGTCACAACAATCGCAAATATCTCTATCATAGAGGATGAGATAAAGACGAAACAGGCGGAGCTGGAACAAGCAAATGCAGATCTGGTCGTAGCGAAAGAGACTGAGGCAGAACAGTATGCTTCTATGAAGGAACGCATTAGTTATATGTACATAAACGGCGGAGAAGTATCGTTTTTTAATGCTTTATTGGGAGCTGACAGCTTTGCGGATGTGCTGAACCGGATACAGATGTTTGCGTCGGTTTACAGTTTTGACCGCAAGCTTCTGGCAGAGTATCAGGAGACGGAACAGGAGATTGAAAATCTCATCGTTGAGATTGCGGAAGAAGAAGCTGATATGCAGGAGCAGCAGAAGGAGCTGCAGAGGCAGAAGAGCTCTTTGGACAGCATGGTTGCCCAGAAGAGCGCTGAGATGGACGATTTTGATCAAATGCTGGCATCGGCGCAGTCGCTGGCAGCAGAATATAAAGCAACTATTGTGGAGCAGACACAGGTGATTGCTGATGAAGTGGCGGCACAGCAGAGAGCGGCTGCTGCGGCACAGGCGAACAGTACGCAGAATACGAATACGTCAAACAAAACCAATCCAAGCAATACCGTTGCAAGCGGCTCATCCGGCAGCAGTCATTCCTCTGCAACGACAAATCAGACGTCGGGAGGAAGCACCGCTTCATCCGGTTCGGGCAGTTCGGGGAGCAGTTCATCCGGCTCGAACAATTCGGGAAGCAGTTCGTCCGGCTCGAGCAGTTCGGGGAGCAGTTCATCGGGTTCGGGCAGTTCAGGAAGCAGTTCCACAGCCAGCGGTTCCGGACAGGCAGTAGCAGATTATGCATGCCAGTTTGTAGGGAACCCATATGTCTGGGGCGGTGAGAGTCTGACCGGCGGAGCGGATTGTTCCGGATTTGTGAAAGCAGTATATGCGCACTTTGGCGTGTCCCTGCCCCACTCCTCTTACAGCCTTCGGTCTGTCGGCAGGGCAGTCTCCGCATCAGAACTGCAGGCAGGCGATATCGTATGCTACGACGGACATGTCGCAATTTATATTGGCGGCGGCCGTATCGTACATGCAAGCAGCTCCACGACGGGAATTATCATCAGTTCCAACTATGCATACCGGACAGTGGTAGCAATCAGGAGAATCTTTTAAAATTATGATAAAAAATGCCTTCTCCCTCAATCTTGAGGGAGAAGGTATTTTTTTGCACCGGATGCATATTGCGCAGCAATAAATAACTTTATGCATCCGTGTGCGTTATTGTACGGATTCCTTTTTCTGTAAATTCAATGAGATGTTCTTTATAAAGATGACCGACGGCGCGCTTGAAAGCATTTTTGCTCATGTGCGCCTCTCTTTTAATGATCTCGGGGGAGACCTTGTCATTAAAAGGAAGGACACCGCCGTATTCTTCGATGAGCTTTAATACCTCCTCGGCATCGGTGTTCATCTGGACATAGGCTTTTTCCCGGATGGTAAGGTCAAGCTTGCCATCCTCTTTTACATTTGTGATCCGGGCTTCAATGATATCCCCGATCTTCAGTGCGGTCGTATTTTCAAAAGGCGGTATCAGGGCAGAGTATTTGTCATCTACCGCAACAAAAGTGCCGAAGTTTTTACTGAATTCATATACACGGCCCCTTACAGCGTCTCCCTTCTTATATGGGGAATCGGTAGAGAGCAGATGGTAAAGTCCCTTCATGGTGGCACAGAGACGGCTGCTCTTGTCGATGTACAGAGTGACAAGCACTTCCTCACCTTCCCTGACCTTACGAAGCTGCTCTTTATACGGAAGAAGCAGATCCTTTTCCAGTCCCCAGTCCAGAAATGCGCCGATCTTTGTGACCTGCGCGACCTTTAACAGGGCAAAACTGCCAATTGTCAGTCTGGGTTCCCGGGTCGTTGCAATCAGGCGGTCTCTGGAATCCTTGTAAAGGAATACATCCAGCCTGTCATGAAGCTTTGTCCCTTCCGGCACCTGTTTGGCAGGCAGTAATACACGTGTCTCATCCTCCTGATGCTCTGCAAGATAGATGCCAAAGCCTACCATTTTTACTACAGTTAATGTCTGTTTTTCTCCTAATTTCATATTGTCTCTCCGTTCTGAAAAGTTATTATGCCTGAAACTCTATGATTGCATAGGGTTTTCCGGTTTCATTGTTTAGTACAACAGTGATCTTATCTTCCTCATCCGTAACGATCGGATACAGGGTATCACCATATCTGGCAGAGCTTTTATATTCCGCGCGGAGCTGTCTGGTGATAAAACCCTCCGGAAGATACTCCTGTGCGATGAGCACGTAGCGCTCATTGTTGACATGATGATTGGAATCAATGTCTGACCGACGGACCGTGTATCCATCCCGGGCGGTACCCGCTGCAGGTACAGGAATCTTTCTTCCCGCGATATCCATATCCAAAGGGGGTTCAATGCTGTAAGCATCACTTACCGCTGTAGGGATCTTGGAAGGGCGCCCGGTGCGGATGTCAGTATAGATCCAGTTTGTGTTGGCGTAGGCGATCATTACACCGTTTTCATCCTCCAATTTAAAATTACGGTATCCGAAGAAGCTTTTCCAGCCATATGCCCAGGTGCTGATGGTCAGCTCCTCGTTCAAAACAGGGTAACGCTTCACGATGATCTGCCAGGAAGAAAGGATCCATACATGTCCTTCCTCCATCATGTCTGTGATGCCCATTCCGATGGACTCGGAATGAAAAATACTGCAATCCTGAAAGTAAGTCAGAATGGCCGGCAGCGTAATGTGGAGATTGCTGTCCACCTCGCTGAATCGGACACGGCTTTTAAAACTGTACATAAAAAACCTCCTCGTATCAAAAAATGAAAGGAATATATAAGATTGGTCAGGTGAAAAATCAATCTTCAAAAATTAATACATCTTCGCCGGCGTCAGCATATTCGACAAAGTCACCTGTTTCAAATCCGGCCTTTCCGTTCGTACTTTCTGTCACCAGAGTACAGAAGCTATTAAAGCGCTCCGCAGGTACAATGATATCCATCTCCACTGTATCCGTATAGCGGGTGTCAAGAGTAGTAATGTTTTCTCTGGCGGTCAGATATTGAAGCCTGCCGATTCCATTGTAGTCGGTGTGTATCGTCAGCTTCCGGCCGGATTTCTTTTCTATGATCATGCTGTTTGCAAGACCCTCCCGGGCGGCTTTCTGATAAGCCCGCACCAGACCTCCGGTTCCCAGCAGGGTTCCGCCGAAATAGCGGGTCACCACAACGATGCAGTTATGAATCTCTTCTTTCACTAAAACATCCAGCATAGGACGTCCTGCCGTCCCGCTGGGTTCTCCGTCATCGCTGCAGCGCTGCAGTTCAAAATTTTTGCCTATTGTATAGGCGAAGCAGTTGTGGCGGGCATCCCAGTATTTTTTCCTCGTTTTTGCAAGAAAGTCCAGCGCTTCATCCTCTGTGGAGATGGGATGGACGGTTGCGATAAAGCGGGATTTTTTTTCTTCAATCTCTCCCTGTCCGCCGATATGGACTGTTTTATATGACATATAAAAAGCTCCTTTGTTACGATATTTATTGCTTTTTTCACACAAAAATGACATGATAAAAATACGTTTTCTTGCTATTATACCACAATAATGGTAAAATAGGATAATATATATATCAAAATCACCCGAAATTGGAGGTTTACTATGAATTATGGCAGAAAAAATGCCAGGAGAAGGAAAAGGGAGCTGACGGGCAGGGGAGTGACGATCCGTCACAAGCTGAAAGCAGTGTTTCTTTTGCTTTTGCTCATTTTCTTTGTTGCGGGGACTGGATTCGCGGGTTATGAAGTATATGGATATGCGAAGGAGGTTCTGGCAGACACACCGGATGTCAGTGCGATCGATGCAACGCCTTCCGGCTTTATGTCAACGGTGTTGGACGCGGAGGGAAATGTGACGGCCCAATTAGTGGAAACGGGATCGAATCGGGTTTATGTCACATTGGATCAGATTCCGGTATATCTTCAGCATGCCTTTGTGGCGATCGAGGATGAGCGCTTTTATGAGCATAACGGCATTGACTTAAAAGGGATTATCCGGGCGGGAATGCGGGGAATCACAACAGGGCATTTCAATGAGGGCGCCAGCACGATCACCCAGCAGCTATTAAAAAATAATGTATTTGAAGGCTGGACGACGGAGACAGATGAAGAAAGGGTTAAGAGAAAGCTTCAGGAGCAGTATCTGGCGGTCGAGCTGGAAAAGGAAGTATCCAAAGACTGGATCATGGAGAATTATCTCAACACGATCAATCTGGGAGAGAATACTCTGGGAGTGGAGGCGGCAGCGAACCGGTATTTCGGAAAGGACGTGTCGGAGCTTACACTGTCAGAATGTGCGGTGATTGCGGCAATCACACAGAATCCTTCCAAATATAATCCGATTTCCCATGCGGAGGACAATGCGCAGCGCCGTCAGATGGTTCTGGAAAATATGCAGGAGCAGGGGTATATTACAAAAGAGGAGTATGAGACTGCGCTGGCGGATGATGTCTATTCCCGGATCGGTGAACACGATGTGGAGTATAAGAACAGTACGAACAATATTACATCCTATTTTGTGGATGCCCTTACGGAGGATGTGGTTGAGGATTTGCAGTCTGAGCTGGGATATTCGGAGGCACAGGCGTATAAAGCGCTGTACAGCGGGGGATTGACGATCTATTCAACGCAGGATCCCGGTATACAGGCAATTTGTGATGATGTGGTGAATAATGATTCAAACTACGATATAGCGAAACAGATTTCGTTTTCTTACGCATTGACAGTTCAGATGGAGGATGGTTCTCTGGAAAATTACAGTCAGCAGACGATGCTGTCCTGGCTGAAGTCCGAAAAAGGGAGGATATCCCTGAACTACAGCAGCGAGGAGGCTGCCATAGAGGCGATCAGTGAATACCGGGAGCATGTTCTGGAGAACGGCGGGACGGTGATTGGGGAGAATACGACATTTACAGTCCAGCCCCAGGCATCTATGACGATCATCGATCAGTCGACGGGGCAGGTGAAGGCTCTGGTTGGAGGACGGGGGGAAAAGACGGCGAGTAAAACGCTGAACCGTGCTGCGGATACGACGATGCAGCCCGGCTCCACGTTCAAGATCATTTCAACCTACGCACCGGCGCTGGATGAGGGGATTGTTAGTCTGGCAACCGGCGTGAACGATGAAATGATTACGTATTCCAATGGAAAAGTAATCCGGAATGCAGACGGAAGGTATCGTGGGTATGTCACCATACGGGAGGCGATCAAAAAATCCATCAATGTTGTTGCGATTAAGACAAGCCGTGAGGTTACATTGGAAAAATGTTATCAGTCGGCGCTGGATTTCGGGATTTCTACTTTGACGGAAGATGATATCGTCGAATCTCTGCCGCTGGGATCGGGAGGCGTGACCAATCTGGAGCTGACCGCGGCATATGCGGCAATTGCCAACGGCGGTGTATACAATGAGCCTGTTTTATATACGAAGATCGTGGATCATGACGGCAATGTGCTGTTGGAAAAGACGCCTGAGACACACAGGGTGATCAAAGAAACTACGGCGTATCTGCTCACCTCTGCCATGGAGGATGTTGTGAAAAGCGGTACGGGTACACTGGCACGCTTTTCCGGTATGTCCATTGCAGGTAAAACAGGTACCACAACATCCACAAGGGCTTCCTGGTTCGCGGGGTATACCCCGTATTATACCTGTGCGGTATGGGAAGGATATGATGATAACTCAGAGCTGGAGTCCGCGAGATCCTCAAGAGTATTGTGGAGAGAAGCCATGTCCCGGATTCATGAGGGATATGAAGATATTGGGTTTGCACAGCCGGATGGCATCACAAAATGTACCGTTTGCTCTATCTCCGGACTTTTGGCACAGCCGGGACTTTGCGAGAAGACGCAAACGGAATATTTTGCCGGAGATACCATGCCTACGAAAATGTGTGACATACATCAGACCGCTGTGATCTGTAAAGAGTCCGGAAAACTTGCGGGACAGTATTGTCCGGAGGAAGATAAGGAGACCAGATCTTATGTGAAAGGATCCAACGAGATCCCGACAGAGACCTGTGATATTCATACAGGGGAAAGTCTGTTGGAGAATATTTTGGAGGGAATTGGAAAGACCGGGCAGACCCCGGAATAGAAAACAGCCGTTCCTTTCATAAAACAAACAGGAAAACAGTCCGATTTTGAAGCATTTGCGGAGAAATCGGACTGTTTTGTT
>CAYRZL010000098.1:0-8819 GCA_964428795.1 uncultured Lachnospiraceae bacterium
CCGGATGATTTAATTTGATAACCGGTACTACGCCGATATCTGAAATCGCTTGATTCATTACGTTCATATTTAACCTCCTGTTGAATAATAAGTAGAGATATATGATTTTTCTTGAAGGAGGGACGGAACAAAGGCTCCATCCCTCCATTCAGAGAAAGGAAGTTGTACTCAGCTCAGCAGATGCAGAATGCCTGTGGAGAATGCCGGAACATAGGTAAGTAAAAGTAGATTAATGACCAGTAATATATAGAACGGTACAGCTTCCTTCATGAAGTCTTTGGTTTTGCATTTCGTAATTCCGCAGGTAACGAACATCAGGGTACCCATCGGAGGAGACAATGCACCGATCGCATTGTTAAAGATATAGATCATGGCAAACTGGATCGGGTCAATACCATATGCAACTGCAATCGGATGCAGCAGCGGAACCAGAATAATCATCGAAGCATTTCCTTCGATAAACATACCGACAATCAGTAACAAAATATTTACTACCAGCAGGAAGATATATTTATTGTCGATCGCGGAAACAATCCACTCTGTCAGCTGTTGCGGAATACGTTCTTTGGTCAGAATCCAGGAGAATACTGCAGCAGCTGAGACGATCAACATAATCGAAGCAGTAGTGCAAACAGTTTCCTTTAGGCCCTGTATCATATCTTTTGCACGCATTTCATGATAGATTATACCAAGCAGGATGGAATAGACAATTGCAACTGCACCTGCTTCGGTTGCTGTAAAGATACCCAGACGAATACCGCCGATGATAATAATCGGCAAGCAAAGCGGCAGAATTGCCGGTTTCAGTGCCTTTCCAAACTGCGGAACCGTCAAATGCTCGGTACGGATAGGCGCATAACCACGTTTTTTCGAGACGAAACGAACGAGAATCATCATCGTGATGCAAAGCAATCCGCCAACGCTGAAACCGCAGATAAATAGATCGCCGATCGATACATTCGCGATGCAGCCATATAGAATCATTGCAATTCCGGGAGGAATGAGTGGTGTAATCATTGCAGAAGCAGCGGTAACAACAGTGGAAAACTGTTTGGAGAAGCCCTTCTTTTCCATTTCCGGCACCATCATCTTCGCTTCCATTGCAGCATCCGCAATGTTGGAGCCAGACAGACCGCCCATCAGAGTGGAAAGCAGGACATTAACCTGAGCAAGACCGCCATGCATACGTCCGGTAATTGCTTCGCAGAAAGTCATAATGCGGGAAGTAACACCCGTGTAGTTCATAAATATGCCAGCGCATACAAAGAACGGAATAGCAAGCAAAGCGATACTTTCTGTGCCGGTAATTGTCTGCTGTGCAAAGATAATCGGGTTTACGCTGGGATTCAATACGAAATAAACCGCAGAACCGCCCAATACGGCAATATAAACTGGAACCTTGAGGAACAGCAAAACCAGCATTATAATAGCGGATAAAATAAGTACAGAATTCATGAGTCAGCCGCCTCCTTTGCCTCAGACTTTACTCCTTTTATTATTGAATATATGTAACTGACAACCATCAGAACAAACGATACCGGCGCAATTCCGTAGATCAGTGCATACGGGATTTTAAGCATACTGGTTGCGCGTCCGCTTCTGGCGAATACTTCAATAAATCCGATGCTCTGGTAGAATAAGTAAGCCAGAACAAGTATTACAATAACAGAAATAATATATTCAAAAATTTTCTGCAATTTTTTTGGAAACATATCCATAATCATTTCGATGGCAACATGGCTGCCTGTTCGGAAGGCCGCCCCGCCGGCAGCGAAAACAATCCAAACCATGCAGGCCGTCTGCACCTCTTCCAACCAAGTGAAAGGGGATTTGAGCGCATAACGCCAGATAACACCGCAGAATGTCATAGTAATCAGTGCGACCAGCACAACGGACGCTACGATGATATCCAGATTGCTCAGCACAGACAGTAATTTATTGTTCTTTTTTTCCACAGTAAATAACCCTCCTTGTCTTCAAATTAAAAACGGTCTATTTTCCCATTGCCTCGCAGACAGTTTCATACAAACCATCGCTCCAGCCAAATATCTCACCCTGTTCATAAAATGCCTGTGCTTTTTCGCGGAAGCCTTCCAGAACTTCTTCTGTCGGATCAACAACCGTTACTCCCTCATCTTTCATCTTTTGGAGATAATCAGCCTCAGCCTCTTGCTGTAGCTCATTGTTATAAAGACCGGCTTCCTCGCAGGTGGAAATCAGAATTTCCTGCTGCTCTGAGGTCAATGCGTTGTATAAATCATTGGACATAACCAAAGTAGTAAAATTCTTAACGTGACCGTCGAGAATCAGATACTGCGCAACTTCGTGTAACTTGCGGCTATATAATGTTGCAAGAGGGTTTTCCGCGCCGTCAATCGTTTTGGTCTGGAGTGCCTGATACACGTCGCCAAGATCCATACCGGTAGAGGTTGCGCCCAGTGTGTCGAAGCCGATTGACTGAATCTGATTACTCGGAACACGGATTTTCATACCGGCCAAATCGTCTACCGTATTAACTGGTCTTGTGGTCAGGGTATGGCGGTCGCCATAGATCCAGTTGGAGGCAAGAATTTTCAGCCCCTTATCCTGTAACAGTTCACACTGCTCAGCATACCAATCGGACTCCGTGAGCGCCCAGCATTGATCCCAGTCGTCAAATAGAAATGGCCCAAACACAATGCCGAAATCTGGCACGCCATAATCCGCGTAGAAAGCGCCGTCTGCAAGTGTGACAATCGGCTCTCCGATCAACATGGAGTCAATCAGTTCTGATTTGGAACCAAGCTGGGAATCCGGGAACAGTTCAATCTTCATTGTTCCGGAGGATGCTTCTTCAACAAGTTCCTGCCATTTAACCAGTCCTTGTCCAAACGGTTCGGAAATTGAATTTTCAAATCCGACCTGAATGACGATTGGATCATCCACAGTACCGGCGCTGCGGACAAGCTGGCGGCTTCCGCAAGCGGTTAGTCCGGTCAGCATAGAGCCTGCCAGCAACATTGCCGCTATTCTTTTGAATTTCCTTTTGAATTTCATAGTGATACGCCTCTCTCTATATGCATTATTTTTAAGCGGGAGTTGCAATTTATTTTGTAAAATCGAACACGACCTTAAGCATCTGTCCTGCATTCTTATCAAAATCTTCAAATGCCTTCGGTGCATCCGTCCATGCATATGTATTGGTAACAATCTTGTCCAGATCAATTCCTCCTGCTTTGACCAGATCAATCAATTCTATAAAGTCGCTCTTCATCGCGTTGCGCGAGCCATAGATGTTGAGTTCCTTTTTCTGAATAATTGTGAAGAAGAAATCGTCAATGTTGCGTTTGGATACCCCAATCAGGACGACACGTCCGCCGAAGCATACCGCGTCAATGCAATTCTGGAAGGTCTGCGGCATACCCACCGCTTCAATTGTAACGTCAAACCCGTCACCATTGGTCAACTGATCTACGCCCTTTGTCAGTTCTTCCGGTGAATCATTCAGAATCTTGTGGTCTAAACCAAAGGTTTGATATGCATAATCCAGTTTTGCCGGTGCGACATCGCAAATCGTAACTTCAGCACCCTTTGCCTTTGCAGCGACTGCTGCGAGCACACCAATTGTGCCAGCTCCAATAACTAAGACTTTTTCGCCCGGCTGAACATTTGCACGCTGTACCCCATGATAACTGATACAGAACGGCTCGATTAATGCCAAAACCTTTGGATCAAGGCCTTTGCCGTCGTACAAGCGTTCAATCGGCATAGTAATGTATTCTGCGAATGCTCCTTCTCGCTGTACGCCCATTGTCTGGTTGTCGGTGCAGGCATTTACCAGACCGCGCCGGCAGGAATAGCAATGTCCGCAGTTGAAATACGGATTGCCGGTGACAATCATTCCTGGCTTCAAACCCAGATCATTGTCATCAATCTCAATAATCTCTGCGGAAAACTCATGTCCAGGCACACGCGGATAGGATACATATGCGTTGCCGCCGCGATACGAACCGAGATCGCTTCCGCAGATACCGCCGTACAGCAGTTTTAGCAGCGCTTCTCCTGACTGACGTATGGGTCTTTCCATTTCGTGCATTGTGACTTTACCGGGTGCATCAATGCAAATTGCTTTCATAAAAACTCCTCCTTTGATTCAATCGTTTTTTGATGTATACTTGCTTGTATACATCAAGGATACATCTTCAAGTTTCTTTTGTCAATATAAAATTCAAATCCAATTTATTTTCATAAAATATATACAAATTTTCTTCAAGTGCATTGTAGAATATGCCCACTCTTATCCGTTGATATGGATTGAATTGTTTTTCAGAAAAAACGGTTGAATTGTATCTTGAATACGTTATAATAATAAAAGAAAGAATTTATGGAAGGAACAATGACAAGATGAAGAAGGAAAGCCTGAAACTCCAGGCGTATAATGCCATTAAAAATAAGATCATTCGCTGTGAGTATGCTCCAAATGAACTCATCAGCGAGGAATCTTTACGCGAAGAACTCGGTGTCAGCCGTACCCCTATTCGTGATGCTCTTTCGCGTCTGGAACAAGAGGGCATGTTAACCATTCTTCCAAAAAAAGGGATTATGGTTTCCGGCTTATCACTCAGTGAATTAAATGGAATTTTTGAAATACGTATGCTGTTTGAACCATATGTGCTCTCTGTCTACGGGCACCGTTTAGATGACGATAAAATGCTGGAATTTTACAATAAATGCACACAAATCGGTATTTTAGAAGAAGAACAGTTCTATCAAATGGACAATGAATTCCATTCTTTCATTATACATGCTTCTGCAAACCGCTATATTCAGCACACCTATGAACTCATTCAGAATCAAAATCGCCGCTTCCGCATCATGACAGGAGAGCAAGGGGATGACCGGCTGGCTCGCAGCAATCGGGAGCATCTTGAAATCATCGAAGCTTGCTTGCGCAAGGATTGGCCTGCGGCCTCGTCCGCAATGCAGGAGCATTTGCGGCAATCGAAAAACGCAACCTTTGAGCTGCTGCTCAATTTTCCGGGAACCTGAGGGTTCCCGTTCCTTTTGGTCAATTTATCTAAATTTGTTAAAACCATTCTGGATATTTCCACAAAAATAAAAAATTTTGTTTTTTGTTGTATACAACACGAAATTTTTGTTGTATACTAAGTCCAACAGATGACGTTAACAGACGACGTTACTATCTTTACTTATGATTGGAGGAACTTTCATGAAAAGAATTGATGAAGTGGTAGTAAAGCAAACCAGACCGGAAAAAATCCTTCAGTTCGGTGAAGGAAATTTTCTCCGTGCTTTTGTGGACTGGATGATTAACAAGGCAAACCTTGCCGGTCTATATGATGGAAGCATTGTATTATGTCAGCCAATTGCTCAGGGGTTAGGCGAGATGATTAATGCACAGAACGGTGTGTACACGCTGGCAATGCGCGGCATAGAAGATGGCGAAGCAGTAGAAAAGGTGGAACAGATTACGTCAGTATCCCGATGCATCAATCCATATGAGGACTATGCTGCATTACTGGAGCTGGCGCGTTCCGAAGACCTGGAGGTTGTCATTTCCAATACAACAGAAGCTGGAATATCCTATCATGCAGGAGATAAGCTGGATGACAAGCCGCCGCACTCCTTCCCTGCTAAGGTTTGTGCATTCCTGTACGAACGGTATCAGCATTTCCATGGCGCTATGGATAAGGGTCTGCTGTTTTTACCAGTTGAACTGATTGACAATAACGGTGCAAATCTGAAACGTATTGTACTGCAATATGCAGACGAGTGGAATCTGGGAGAAGAATTTAATAACTGGGTATGCGAGGCGAACCACATTTGTTCGACACTCGTTGACCGCATCGTGACCGGATATCCGCGTGACCAGATCGATTACTTTGAGAAAAAACTCGGTTATAAGGACAACGTAATCGTCACCTCGGAAGTATTCAATCTTTGGGTTATCGAGGGAAAAAAGGAATGGGCAGATATCCTGCCAATTCATCAAACAGATGCACATGTCATCTGGACAGATGATGTCTCCCCTTATAAAAAGCGCAAAGTCCGTATACTGAACGGTGGGCATACCTCTACTGTACTTGCAGCATGGATGAGCGGCCATGATATCGTACTGGAAATGATGCAGGACGAAGTATTTGAAAAATATTTGGACAAGGTACTGTACGAAGAAGTCATTCCGACGCTTGATTTGCCAAAGGATGAGTTGACGCAATTCGCATCCGATGTTAAGGATCGTTTCCGTAATCCGTATATCAAGCATAAACTGCTGGATATTTCACTTAATTCGTGCTCCAAGTGGTGTGCACGCTGTATGCCATCCCTGTTGGGATATGTAGAACAGAAAGGGGAACTGCCGTCTGCATTGACGTTCTCGCTCGCGGCCTTCATAAAGTTCTATCAGGGCGAGATGAAGGACGGCAAGTATATTGGTGTTCGTGCGAACGGAGATGAGCACGAAATCAAGGATGATGCGGAGGTACTTGCATTCTTTGCAGATATCTGGGCAAACAAAGACGCTGCGGGAATTGCTGATGCGGTTCTGTCTAACACAGCGTTTTGGAATGGGACTGATCTGAGCAAAATTGCAGGTTTAACCAATGCTGTTGCCGACTACCTGCGAAGGATGGAAAACACGCCGGTACGCGATGTTGTCGCATCCATCCTTTAAAGCGAGGTCACTATGATGCAGAAAGGACTTATTCTAGTACATGATACCGATGACGCCGCAATTGCTCTGGACGAGCTGAAAGCCGGCGAAACTTATCCGGTGGCAGGCAGTGATTTAACTTTGTTAACCGATGTGCCATTCGGTCACAAGGTTGCCCTGCGGGATATTGCATCGGGAGAAAATGTAATCAAATACGGTCATCCAATTGGTCATGCAGTTGGCGATATCAAGCGTGGAGAACATATCCACACACACAATTTAAAGACCAATCTATCCGGAATGCTGGAGTATACATATGTTCCCAATAACGATATTCTGGCAAAGTTCTCCGAAGCAAAAAAGGAAGCAACCTTTGAAGGGTATCCACGCTCCGATGGTCGAGTTGGTGTTCGGAATGAACTTTGGGTTATTCCAACGGTAGGCTGCGTCAACACCACTGCTACCCGATTGGTTCAGGAGGCAAAAAAACGCTTTGCAGGACGTTTTGATGATATCTGTGCATTTACACACAATATGGGTTGTTCGCAACTGGGAGACGATCAGGCGACAACTATGAAACTCCTTGCCGGCTTAATCAAGCATCCAAATGCAGGCGGCGTCCTGGTATTGTCCCTTGGGTGCGAGAATAACAATCTGGATGTATTCAAGCCCTATTTGGGCGAAATAGATGAAAATCGGATTAAATTTCTCGTAACGCAAGATGTTGAAGATGAATTTGAAGCAGGTATGCAGTTGCTTGAAGAGTTGAATCAAATCGCAGGCGGTATGCAGCGTCAAACTGTATCAGCAGAAAAGCTGGTGGTTGGGTTCAAATGCGGCGGATCGGATGCATTCTCCGGAATGACCGCAAATGCATTATGCGGGCGGCTGAATGACAAACTGGTGCAATGCGGCGGATCAACAATCTTAACCGAAGTACCTGAAATGTTTGGCGCAGAAACCATTCTTATGGAGCGTTGCGTGAATGAGGATACTTTCAACCAGACGGTTGATCTTATCAATAATTATAAAAAATACTTCACTCGATATAATCAGCCCATTTATGAAAATCCATCTCCAGGAAATAAAAAGGGTGGTATTTCTTCTCTGGAAGAAAAGAGTCTCGGATGTGTGCAGAAGGGCGGTCAGGCTCCGGTCGTTGGGGTGCTGGGATACGGTGAACAGGTTCGCAAAAATGGGCTGAACTTACTCACTGGATCTGGAAACGATCAGGTTTCCTGCACAAATTTAGTCTGTTCCGGTGCATCAATTGTCTGCTTTACAACTGGTCGTGGTAATCCTTTTGGATCGCCGGTGCCGACCGTTAAAATTGCATCTAACAGCGGACTTGCCGCACGTAAACCACATTGGATTGATTACAATGCCGGACAAATTCTGGATGGAAAAACATTTGCTGAAGTCACAGATGACTTTTTCGAGTATATTTTGTCCGTAGCTTCCGGACGCACGAAGACTTGCAATGAGTTGAATGGATACAAAGAAATCTCCGTGTTCAGAGATGGTGTTATTCTCTGATTAGAGTGACCATTTTTAAGGTCAGAGGTGAGTATAGAATTTCTGTAGTTTTTCATTGTATTTGAAGATGGATATCTGTATAGGAATTCCTGATATCTTTATTCGCGCGGGAGAATCTTATAAGCAATATATTCAGAATACTTGAGAGATAAAACGGCATAGCTTTATAAGCTGTGTCGTTTTATTCTAAGGCAACACCGCACAATTCAGGCTACGTCGCTTTCTGAAAAAAACAGCACCCAATTTTTGTTCCGAAAACCTCGAATACATACAATATTTCTGCGTTTCCGCGTCGCATTCGGTCACTATTTTTCTGTCGAAATCGCTCTTGCCGAATTATACGGTGATATTCTGATTAGATATTTTTATTCATGATAGTAAAAATTTGAAAAACAATCCAATCGTGTTATGTAGTGAAATTTTGGAAGGAAATATAAATTGGACAAAATATATCAGAAATGAGGATAATATCAATGGAACATTTCAATCCTTTGCTTTCAAATAGGGATATTTCTAAAAAATTTATGGGTCAGTCCTTAAATCTATGTGATTGAGGATTGCGAGTATAGCGGGTTCGGCTCATGTCGAAAAGTTTCAAAAAGAAATACTCGTCGTCCGGATACCCGTAGCC
>CAYRZL010000099.1:0-8737 GCA_964428795.1 uncultured Lachnospiraceae bacterium
AATATTCTTTAAGTACATTTATCTATATAGTAACACATTTATATACATTATTGAAGGGAGGAAGATTATTTATGATTGTATCTGTAGATACGGGAAATAAGCAGATTAAGACTAAACACTTTACATTTGTTTCCGGATTGCTTGAGAGTGATACGGTGCCAGATATGGTATCCATTACGGATTATATCAAATATGAGGGGAAGTATTATACACTCACAAACAAAAGAGGGATGTACCAGAGGGATAAGTCGGAAACAGAACTTTATTTCAGGCTTGTACTGATGGGGATATGTAAAGAACTTGACCTGTCAATGAAGTATGAGAAGGATAAGATTTATCCCATCACGCTCCTGTGCGGACTGCCGCCGGCGCACATGAAGGACAGGGAACTGGTAAAAAACATGAAGGCATATTTACGCACCCCGGAACCGGTCAAAGTGCAGTTTAAGGGGAAAATGTGGACGGTTAAAGTAAACAAAGTCCATGTGTACCCACAGTGTTTTGCTGCGATCGTCACTCATTATCAGGACGTGAAAGGGTATCCGCGAGTGGTTGGGATTGACATCGGAGGTTTCACCACGGACTACCTCATGATGATGAAGGGCAACGTCAATATCGAATATACGGACTCTATGGAATATGGCGTGATCCGTTTTTACCGGGAGGTAGATAAGGAATGCAAGGCGAAATTTAACGCAATTATAGACGAGACCGACGTGGACGAGATCCTTGCGGGGAGGACGGAATTCTACGAGGCGGAAATTGTGGATAAGGTGAATGAACTTGCTAAAACATATGTTGAAAAAATCCTGTCTTCTTTCCGTGAGTTTGACATTGACCTCAAACACAGTTTCGTCGTGTTCGTGGGCGGCGGGTCTATATTGTTGAAAAAATTTATCCGGGAGTCCCTTTACATCAATAAGTATATGTTCATTGACGAGGTTAATGCAAATGTGCTTGGGTATGAAATGCTATACCAGATGTCCAAAAGGAAGAATAGCGGGGGCTGATTATGGGAAAGAAGAACAAGTACCAGTTTACCGTAAGGTTTACGCCGGAAATCCCGTTCCACAAGGAAGCGGCCGCGTTTTTAAACCTGCATGGAAGGAATAAAGCCTGTATCATTGCGGAAGCGCTCAGGCTGTACATGCAGAAGAACGGGATCCAGACGGATCACGTTGTGGATGATGGTTTGCCTGAGCCTGAATCCCATGTGGAAGATTCGACACCAGCGCCGGATGTCCCCACGAAGGAAAATGAGGTAAAACCGGAATCCGGCGAAAATGTTACGGGCGAAGAGGATTTTTTGGAAGAGTACGATGACGGTGACATCAGCCAACTGATGAAGTCCCTTGGCGGGTTCGGTGATGGTCTTGATGTTGATTTTTAGAGAGGAAAAGCATATGCAAAATCAAAAAAAACCTGATGATGGAAACAGGACAAAAGAAACGGGATTGCTGGAGGAAACAAAACAGAATCTCGCACAGGAAATGCAATATATTAAAAACGCCGACTTTGATGACGAAAGCAGGGAAAAATACGCGATAGTGGAAACTATCCTTGAGTATGCCTCATATGTTTTATTTATTATATGCCTTTTGGCGCTGCTCTTTTCCTTTATCAGGCCGGTCAGGATACAGGGGGATTCCATGATGGATACTTACAAGAGTAATCAGATGGTGGCCGCATTCCGTCACGCGGACATTGACAACGGCGACGTGATCGTGTTCCTCGGCACGGAGGAACAATACGGGAACATGGAATACGTGATCAAGCGCGTGATCGCATCCGGGGGAGACACGATTGAGATTAAAAATTCGGTTGTGTACGTGAATGGAAAAACGTTGGATGAGCCTTATGCGAAGGGAACGATGGGTGATATGGAGGCAATCACCGTAACAGACGGATATTATTTTGTTATGGGGGATAACAGGGAAAATTCTTTGGATTCAAGGAGTGTAGGGTTCATTTCAGAAGACCAGGTGCTTGGTAAGGTCGGAATTAAATAGGAGGTTAATTATGGGATATTTAGTTGTTATCATGCTGTCGTTATTTTTTATTTTCCATATTGTGTCAAACGTCATGAGCCTGTCTGCCCCACAGATGGAAAACTGGACCGTTGTGGGTGATTGTACCGCATTGGTATTTTTGCTGTGTGCGGTCATATTTGTTGGGATTGCCTTTTTTGAGGGAGATTTTATCAAAATACGGGATGTCATTTTTGACGCGCTGCCGATGCTGTTTTTGGGTGTCGTTAATTTTGTTGTACACCAGGCGTTGAAAAAGTAAATTGGAAAACTGCTGATTATGAGATATCCCTCTATATTGCGGAATTGGATGATTATGGAGAATGGGTAACGGAACGTGGCGTTCCGAACGCGAGAGTGACGGCATGGATGCCGCTTCCGGAGCCATATCGGAAAGAGGTGCGAACATGAAATGTAGGGATTGCAAGTGGATGTATACGAACGAAACAATGGACGATTTATATATCTGTGTGAATGGAAACAGTAAAAAATTCGGGGAATACACAGGAATTTGTTGCGAAGATGAGTGCGAAGATGGATGGGAACTATGAGCAGAGTAAAACCGATTTTATTTAACACAGAAATGGTTAAGGCGATACTGGATGGCAGAAAGACGGTAACAAGGCGGGTGATTAAGCCGCATTACAAAGACAATGATTATGGCTGGCGAATTGTAAGGTATAAGCATAACGACGAGATTGCCTATGTGGAATATTACGATGAATGGGAATTAAGCACAAGGCGCATGGATCCACCATACCAGCCGGACGATATCCTGTATGTCCGGGAAACTTGGGCGCAAGTAAGTGATTGGTGTAGTATCGACACGAAATCCGGGCTGCCGGACTTTTACATTTATAAAGCATATTGGCCTGATGATAGAGAGCTTCCTAAATGGCGTCCTTCCATCCACATGCCGAAAGAGGCGGCGCGGATATGGCTGAAAGTGACAGGTGTGGGGGTGGAGCGGTTGCAAGATATTACAATGAAAGAACTCCAAAGAGAGGGGTTACTGAAAAGAGGATATATTTCACAATATTTTGAATTTAAAACACTGTGGGATTCCACTATCAAGAAATCCGACATTGACCGCTATGGATGGGAAGCTAATCCGTGGGTATGGGTGATAGAGTTAGAACAGTGCGAGAAACCAGAGAGTGAGGTATCGGAGTCAATAACTCATGACTAAAGTCACGAGCTTGCATTATGGGTTATTGAGCAGAGGCATGATACGGCAGGTGCGTTTAGCACCTTACCACTACGGGATTTGCCAAGTCTCGTACACTGGGATGTGGCCGTACCGAGCCTATGGCATCACAACAGGCATTATGCCTGATTTATCATGAGGAGACAGCTATGTATTACGTTTATGTACTTGTTCCGGACGGATCCCCGCTCATGCTGACAAGCGGTGCGGAAAGATCTGCCGGATGCTGTTTCCGTGCTTATAAGAAAATTTTACCGATTCATCCCATGACTAAAGTCACGGGCGTTCTCGGTAAATTTGTAAATATGGAGGAAGAAAATATGCCGGAAGAGACATTGAAAGTTGATCTGGAATGCCAACGTGAAAGTCTCCGGAAGTATTACGATTCACTTTATCCCGCTTTGATTGAGGCGGAAACGTGTGCAAAACACATGAGATGGTTTATCGAAACCGAATTGCAGGATGCCGCGTTTGAAATGTTTACACACAACGGGATGCCGGAAAGTAAATACATGGAGATAGTGAAGGAAGTGAAAAAACAGAATTTGCACGCTTCGGCAGAGGTCTATGGCATCAGTGTGTGTATCCGTGATGAAATTCTGCGCGTGCGTCTGCCTATATTACTGCCAACCACAAAAAAATTCCCACTTATTAACAATAATCTATATGATGTACTGCTAAATGAGCTTGTTTCATTTTATAATTATTGCGAAAATAACAGTGATGAGTACAGAAGGCTGATAGGAAAATGGAATCATGCTGCGGAACTTGTTTATATCCATCATTACCCCAAAAAGAATGTTTTACGTGACGCAGATAATACCATAACTGCGTTTGCTACAAATACATTGGCGGTGTCTGGTTTCCTTCTTACAGACAACCCCAGACGGCTTAATACGCATTTCATTTCGAAGATTGAGGATACAGAGGATCCGTTTACGGAAATGCTGCTTATGACGAAAGAGAGATATTTGGAATGGTATGCGGCCTACTGATATTTTTATCTATCGGGTTTTTGGCAACCTTTCGGGGTACGCAAGAATCCCCGCTCCGACTTTGATCGGGCGGGGTCGTTTAATTTGTGATAGTAGCTTTATGCTCAGATCCCGGAGTCTTGTAATCGATGATGACTTTCTGGTTGATCAACGCTTGAAGTTTAGTTGCAATGTCTTGCTTATACTGTTCTAAGGCCAGATATTTTTTCGATATCTCCTTTTGTGCAATCAAGTCAAGCTGACCTTTCTCGTTAATCGGAAGATCAATCGTCACTTTTTTTATCATAAATGGCGGCAATGACGTATATTCGTTTTCGCCATTAGATCCTTCTCTTCCCTTTTTCAGTTCTCTAAAAATAGGTTCTAAAAGGTATTTTACATAATTCAAGTCAAGGTTATTAATTTTTGGAACAAGAATTCCTCTATGATTGGTTGCTGAGAAAGGAGTTTCATGTATCATCATATAACCTGCTAGTCCATCAATAGCCCAGCTTAGACAGGGAATGTCGTAATCATAGGTATCTATCTTGGCGAACTCTCCAAAGGTGTTTCCAGAAAAAACGTCGTATTCGCCGGGATGTTTTTGTGTGTACGCTTTTGTATATCTCCCCTTTCCTCTTTCAATAGTGAACAAGTCTGTTATCAAAAAGGATTTGACCGCCACGATTGGAGCTTCTGAATCTTCGATTTCCGTCAATGGTTCGGCAAGTTCAGATATCGCCGATGCTGTATCTACAAGCATTAATCGAAAATCTCTTAAGCCAATGGTTTTTACCTCGTCTTCAATCCCCAAGGCAATTCGTTCATCATGTGACCACCAGCGATCTACACACCAATGACTCCCTTCATAGAGTTCATTAATGCCAACTATCTTGCAACGCTTGTCTTCAGTGGTAAACTTTGTCTTTGACCCTTTAAACATGTTGAACAAGTCAGAGGCATTCTCTAAATCATTCTGCTCTATATCAAAACGGTACACGTCTCGCGTCTCTCCTATTTCAGAGCAAAGATATGTAAAAATAGGCGATGTCTGCTTCTCTAAAGTCGAAACTCCATTAAGGATAACGGGAACCTTTTTTGTCATTGCCAAAATATATGTTTTCTTGTTTGTGGTAAAAAATGTATTAAGTGGGAGTGAAATGATGGCATCTACATTACACTGATCCAAAATGAAATCTCTAAGCTTTTTGTCGTTGCTCCTATTCATGATTCCATCTGGAACAACTACAAATGCCTTCCCGCCAGGCTTAAGAGCGCGAACAATCCACTCCATGAATAAGCCTTCAATTCCCATTGCACTTATTGCAAAGTGCCGATTAAGGGTTTCATCTTTTGCGATCTCTTCTTTGAGATTACTGCTTCCACTCATAACATAGGGTGGATTCGTTAAAATCAGATCGTATTTGTCATTTATCGGCTTTGCTAATGTCCCCAAGATAGAGTTCGTTTGCAGAAGAAACGTATCGTTAAATAATTCTGCAAAGCGTTTGGTCATATCTGGATGCTCTTTTATCATGCCAGACATATAAATTAACATGTTTGCCTTAGCAAGAATTATTGTTTTCTGCTCATCTTTATCAAAGCCTTTATCAAATCCTGACAAAGTGATTTGAGGCTTCAGTTCGCCATTTTCTATATGATAGTAGCGATGAAGATCATGTAAAATCGGCTCCAAGAGAAACTTACCAACGCCGCAGGCAGGATCACAAATTTCCATTCCTGGGCTAATGTCAACCATATTAACAATAGCCCTGACAACCTTTAGCGGAGTGAAATACTGCCCCCAATTCTTTTTGCTTATGGATTCCTTTAGGAATGTCTCAAAAAGCTTACTTTTAAAATCATAGTCAATGTTTTCAAGTGTTCCGAAGTCATTGAATCGCTTCAGAATGCGATGAAACACACTGGCATATCCCGAGACGGCCTTGTCGTCCTTAGATACAAAGATAGTCCCATTAATAATGGTCGTCTTATCTTTAGGGTTTCCCGGAAATAGTTCTTTGATTTTTATTCTTACTGTCGAGGCATAAAACTCTAAAACTTCATTCTCGTTATTCCCGGAGTAACGTCCTAACAGATCATAGAAGGAATACATTCCCTTCAGCACTCCAAGATCACTCAGATATTTGAAGATAAAAATCTCTACAAACGTATATAAGCAATTTTCAGGCGTTGCGCCAGAAACTGCCCATAAATCCTGCCATATCTTTTCAGCCAACGGCAACGGATCTACAGATGCCGCCACTTTTATCATGTCATTTGATGCGCTGATAGATGAACGGATTTTGTTTATCAGTGTAATACAATCGGTGCTTCTTTTTTCAAAATTTAAGGAGATTTTACTTCCATCTTCTTGCAGGATTTCATTTCCAGTCGCTGGATTTATCCAAAAACTCTTTTTTCCGTCTGTAACAATATATACTCTTGCCTGTAGTGCTTGAGCAGTATCAAGTTCCTGTGCAATAGCTGCTGCGATCTGCTTTTCCGTTCTAAGCTGAGCAGGGGTTTTGTATTCTATCGCCGCAATGACTATTGGTTTACTTATAATGAGGGCATCTGGTTTCTTCCTCTCAAATTCGTCATAATCTCTGTCAGGAATTATCTTTGCCGCCTTGAGAGCTTTCAAAGTAGTTGCGCCAATGTTATAAAAATTCCATTCCCCCATTTTTTCCGGAGCTTCTACCAAATTCCTTTGTATTAATTCTTCATTCATTGATAGCACCCCCCCTTCGCATTATTAGTGTGTTCGGCAAGATATAAATTAACCGCCATTGCGCACCTCCTGCAACTTATAATACAAGATATAGTATAGCATAATGGCGGCAAAGTGCCAACATTATAGTTTCGCGTAAGAACAAATTATTGCTTCATTCTTTTCCGTTTCATCTAGCGAACTGGGAATTTCTAAGTCCCCGGGATTCTTCGAAATTCCTGCCTCCCCCCGGAAAATTTGCGTGACACCGTGTACAGTGTTGAATTTGAGGTTTTTTCCGTATAAGAATTATGAAACAGGTTTTATTTTTCCTGTCATGCTTGGACGATATACGACCAAATAGATTCTGGAGGGGGTGAGGTTTTATGAAGGACAGCGTGGTTTCGTGTGGCATCCAAGGACAGGTCAATAACTCATGACTAAAGTCACGAGCTTGCATTATGGGTTATTGAGCAGAGGCATGATACGGCAGGTGCGTTTAGCGCCTGACCACTACGGGATTTGCCAAGTCCCGTACACTGGGATGTGGCCGTACCGAGCCTATGGCATCACAACAGGCATTATGCCTGATTTATCATGAGGAGACAGCTATGTTCCGGGTGGATCCCCGTTCATGCTGACAAAGCGGTGCGGAAAGATCCGCCGGATGCTGTTTCCGTGCTTATAAGGAAGTTTTACCGATTCATCCCATGACTAAAGTCACGGGTATTCTCGGTAAATTTGTAAAGAAAAAGTAACTGTTGACTGTATGGATGGGAATCAGGATGAGGGGGAGTTCCTCTTAGATGTCCTTACCATCTATACCCTAAAAAAGAATAAGTCTGCAAGCTGTTTTGATTGCTTACAAACTTATTATACGAGGAGGAATTTTTATGTTTATTAGGAAACATATGTTATGCTGTGGGGAAAAGGACCTTGGAACGCCCTCAAAACCCCCATGGAAACGGAGAACTTTGGCTGTTGTACTTTCAGCCGCCATTTGTGCAGGTATATTTGGAGTGTCAAATATTACGAAGGCGGAGGCCAGTGACACTGAAGCCACTGTTACATGGAAGAAGGTCAGCCAGAAGATCAACGAAAATAACCAGTATGTTTATGATGGTTCGAAAACAGACTCTACCATGTCTGGGCGTGTATTGCAAAAAACGTCCGAAACTAATGGCTGGTATTATGTTGAAAATGGCGCCGTTTCGTCAAAATCCGGGCTGTATGCAAACAGTAAAGGATTTTGGAATGTTGTGAAAGGGAAGGTGGATTTTACTGCCGGAATCATAAAGTGCGGGGACGGAAACTGGTATTATTTCAATAAAGACCGTTATTTCCAGGCAAATGACACAATCATGGAAAATGACAATGGCTGGTGGTACCTCGTGGACGGGAAAGTGGATTTTACCGAAAACGGTTTTGCGACGAATGCGAACGGCGTGTGGAAGCTTACGAACGGGAAAGTGACATTTGATGAAACCGGGATAGCGAAGGACACGACAGGTGAAGTAAGCAAGGGTGACTGGTTGTACTACAAGAACAGTAAGTTTGACCCGACCGCAACGACCGTCGCCAAAAATGAGAACGGCTGGTGGTATGTTGAAAGTGGAATGGTGGATTTCTCATACACGGGACTCGCTTCTAACGAGAACGGAAGATGGTATGTCCAGGACGGATATGTCAGCCTGACGTATAACGGGACCATAACATATAAGGGGACTACTTACACGATTAAAAACAGTAAGGTTGTATCATAAGGACTAACTGTTAAGTATCAAAATACATAGAAATATGTATTAAAACATAGACA
>CAYRZL010000100.1:0-8588 GCA_964428795.1 uncultured Lachnospiraceae bacterium
AACTTATTGTTGATGCGCTCGATGTGGGTTCTGCCGATTCCGCCGGTTCCTACCAGTCCAATTCTCAGTTCACTCATTTTGTTATACCTTCCTTTTTTATATATTTTAGGGATAAGCCCTAATTCATCTCTGCGCTACGAGATCGGGCTCGCATTTTCACCTAAGCTATTTCACACGCTTTGTATCATTACACTTTTAAAAGCTGTGTGAATGGTTTTCCATTAGTTTCGGGATTAACGAGACCGGACTCTTTGTCTTGTAAATTTTATTGGATTTCCCTATTCCAAGTCGAAATCCAACAAAAAATTACGTCAAAAATTGTAACGATATCGGAATCTTTATTTGCGATACCGGACTCTTTGTCTTGATTTTATTATAACCTCACTACTCATTTTTGTCTACCGTAATTTGTTACAATAATTATATAAATTATTTGTGTATTTTTTACAACTATCTCGTTTTTTCGCATTTTCTTGAAAAAAGCTGCTCCAGCAGGATCCGGAACGGCTGAAGATTTAACATTCTTGCAAATATTTTATTTATTCATAATATTCTCCTTCAGGAGTATCTCATTCTTTGTATAGAATATACTCCGTTCCGGTTCATGTTCATAAATCAGGTTCTGAAACAACAAACGCATGGCAAGCCGCCCCTGTTCTGACAGATCTCCACTAATGGTACAGGCAATTTCCCCATCACGCACAAGTGTGACGATTTCAGGATATTTTTCATAACACATGACTGTCAGCTTCCCTTGCATCCCTTTGTCCCGAATCGCACGGCAGATATCCTGCACGCGACCACAGGTAATAAACAATGCATTCATTTCCGGATTGCGCTCCAGTAGCTCAACGGTCTGCTCATATGCATCTATAGCGACTTCCCTAATCTCTACCGACTCTGCAATTGAAATTTTAGGAAAATTTTCTTTGAGATACGCCGAGAATGCATATTCACGCTGTTTCACAGCGCACATATTTCTGCTGGAAATAATCCCCAGCGTTCCCCCTTGCGGCACGCAAAGACTAAACATCCGTGCAGCGACCTGTCCTGCCTGTACCATGTCCTGCCCGACAAAGCACAGGCGTGGTGCATCCTCCAGATCAGAGTTTACAACTACTACCGGGATTTTGGCTATTTGCAATCCATTCATTGCTTCTATCACAGCAGGAGATTCAATTGGCAACAGAACAATGCCGGAAACATCTCTGCTGCTCAATTCCCGCAGGCAGCGTGCCTGCCCTTCTGCATCAGAAAACGGCATTTCATGATACTCAACCTCAACATTAAAACTGTTGAAATCCTGTCGGATTAGTTCCATTCCCTGTTTCAAAAATGGTTGCGCATCTACTGTCGGCAGCACAACAGCAACCTTCATTTTTTTCTTCTGATAATTCAGTGCTTTGGCAAGTGGATTGGATTCATACCCATATTCATCCAACAGCCTACGGATCTCCTGACGTTTTGCATCGCTCACACCAGGTCTATTGTGGAGCACCTTATCAACAGTTGACTTATGTACCCCCGCGAGTTCGGCAATCTGTTTTAGTGTAATACTCATGTGGTTTCTTTTCTTTCCTTTATTGTAGTCTAAGAGGACGGTGAAAACCGGAAGATACCGTACTCTTTTTCATTATATTCTTTTTATAGCAATATTCATTTATTCAATAATTATGTGCAGTACTCCTTCTTTGAATAGCGAAAATGCGTCCTTCCATTTGCTGTGCGAAAAACGGCATTCCCTGCTTTATGCAATGGTATCATTTATTACCATTCGTACAGTCTTCGACAGGCTTTGCAGCTTCTATTGTCTCAGGCTGTGTGTATTCCGTATCTTCTGCCTTATCCTTTTCAAGATAAAACATCCGATCAATCAAAAAGCCGACTGCAAATCCTACTACCAGTCCCAGTATTTCCAATTCAGAACTATTCTTTTGCAGTATTCCATTCAGAATCATACTGATTGCATATCCCAATGCCGCACCCAAAAATTCTGACTGCGGAAAAGTGTTAAATACTTTGCGTTGTGTACTGTGATATCCTTTTTTCATGTAGTTCAGCCTCCTGCCTGAAATGTTTTGACGGATCGTACTTTTTTCCAGTCGGAAAGGGATGCCGGAGATGGTTCCCATGCCATCTCCGGCAAGCAGGAAAAGTGAATAAAAAGCAAATACGCCTTTTATTGAGTCGAGACGCGGCAGGGTGATACCGCACTTTATAAGAAGAGAGTAAACTTGAAACAAGAAAACGATCTCGTTTCTCTAAAATAAAAGATATTTAGGAAAATCAGGAGAAGGATTTGATAGGTTGCTCCTTCTCCCTAAGAAAGTAAGGATACGTGCAAATTTATTTGCTGATCGTTGCCTTGAGTGCGTTAATTGAGGTCTCCAGACCAGCCTCAACACTCATGGTCAGATCTTCCATTTCCAACGACACATAGCCGTCATAGCCCATCATATGGCATACAGAGAAGAATTCCTTCCACCACTTCAGGTCACGACCACAGCCTACTGCAACGTAGTTCCAAGTACGATCCTTGGAGCAGTCCACCGGCAGGTTCTCCAGCAGACCATCAACATCAACATTGTACTGCTCCGGACGCGCATCCTTCCCATGGACATAGAAGATCTTATCGCCCAGTGCACGTGCTGCTGCGATCGGCTCTGCGCCCTGAATCATCAGGTGAGACGGGTCGAGATTCAGACCGAGTACATCGGAATCTTCGCCCACTACTTCACACAGCTTATTGAAGGTGCGGACATTGTGCACCAGCGCGCCCGGGAACTCCTCGATTGCGATCTTCTTGACGCCGGCTTCCTTTGCAATGCGGCAGGTTTCCTTCCACCACTCGCCAGCAACTTCCCACTGGTACTTTACGCCTTCTGCCATGTAGTTAAAGCCATCGTATTCCGGCCAAGATACCGTGGATACGAACCAGTTTGGGGTCTTATCGCCCGGTGCGCCTGCCGGCAGACCGGACATAGTAACAACGGTGTCAACACCCATCCTACCTGCCAGAACCATAGTGTCACGCATGGTCTTGGAATGTGCATGACCCATCGGAGTGTCGATCAGTGGGTTGCCGGAGCAGTTCAGTGCGGAAATCGCCAGACCGCGCTTTGCGATCTCAGCGAGGAACGCTTCGCGCTTTGCGTCGTTGTTGATATAATCTTCCGCACATTCGATGAAGTTACAGCCGCCCCAGCCGCCTGCGGTCATTTCAATTGCATCAAGACCGTAAGCCTTGACCTTATCGAGCATTTCCGTGAACGGGATTTTTCCGAATACGTCGGTACAGATAGATAGTTTCATGTTTTACAACCTCCAAATACAATTCTTTTTAGCGTAGGCAATTGCCTGCATAATTGTTTTTTTATTCCGTTATTTTTCTGAACCCAAGCCACGCTGCACAGATAAAAGGTTGGACAGAGAGTTATATGCAGCAGCGGCAATCGGCTCATGAGGAGAATTGGGATGCAATTCCCAACTATGACTGCCCTCCGGGTCATGCCCCTTCAAGCCCATACCATAAACCTTCTCCTGTCGTGCTTCCTAAATCAAAGGAAGCACGACAGTTTCGGGTTATTAAAAAGTGAAAAGAAAAATAGAATTCTAATGCTATTTCAACAATTTATTTAATTAGTTAATCAAGTCCTTATAATCGTCGATATTCTCAGCCGTTACAGACTGGTAATCAACCATGATCTCGTTAACACCTTCGTAAGTTTCCGAAGCGGTGCCAACCTCGTCATATCCCTTGCCATCCACGAGGAACTGATCCAGTGCTTCAAGGCAAGCTGCGCTCTGACCGGCAGCATCCTGCAGTACGGTCTGAACCATATTGCCATCCAAAATTGCCTGCAGTGCATCCGAAGTGCCGTCGATACCGGATACGAAGATCTCGGTATTTCCATTCAGCAGGCCTGCACCCTTCAAGGACTCCATTGCGCCCAAAGCCATCTGGTCATTTGCTGCGATGATGGCGTCAAACTGTGCTTCTCCGCCAGAAGCATACTTCTGAATCCACGCATCGGTCGTTTCCATTGCGTCTGCCTTTACGTAGTCCGCATCCTGCGAATCCAGGCACTGGCTGTCCCAGTCAAAGCCCAGCTCTTCCAGTGCGTCCTGTGTGCCCTGCTTGCGCTGTGCCGCATGATCCAGACCATTGGTACCCTCAAGGTACAGGATGTGAGCCTTGTCAATACCGATGCTTTCGTCCAGCAGACCGCCAACATACTCGCCTTGCAGGTAGCCGGAGTTGTAGTGTGGAGAACCGATAAACAGATATTCACACTCAGACGGATCACACGCGTTGCCAATAAGAATGCACGGGATGTCTGCCTGATTGCAGGCCTTGACTGCCGGAACGATGCCATCGGCGTCACACGGAACGATAATGATTGCGTCAACGCCCTGTGCGATAAAGGTGTTGACCTGGTCGATCTGCTTCTGCACGTCGTTGTTGCCGTCGGTGAAGGATATGCTGTAATTGCCCGCTTCCTTCAGCGCTGCGTCAACGGCTTCCTTACGGGACGAGCAGAACACATCCGTATCCGCAAGGTTTACATAACCAATCTTAAACTGATCTCCGCTTGCCGCGCCGGACCCGGTCTCCGTCGAGTTATTGCCGCCACAGCCTGCGAGTGCTCCGATGGACAAAGCGCCGGCTAAAACCATAGCCGAAAGTCTTTTCCACATTTTCATTTTGTTTCCTCCTTTAAAATTGTATCATTTATCAAGCAAACCGGCTCTGACCGAAATCGAGAATAGCCGGTCTGCTCAACTTCTTAGAATGGGTCAGATATCGATTGCTTAACGAGCCTTCTTCGCGGAATTCTTGGTAACCACGTCGATGATAACGGCTCCTACAATAATTACACCCTTGACGATTCTCTGGATGTTCGAGTCAACGCCCAACAGAGTCTGAATGTTGTTGATGATGCCAACGATGATCGCACCGAAAATCGTGCCGACCAGCGTGCCGGAACCACCTGCCATCGACGTACCGCCGACAACAACCGCCGTGATGGCGTCCATTTCGTATGTAAGACCTGCACCCGGAACGCCGGAGTTCAGACGAGCCATCAGAAGCAGCGATGCCACACCGGTCAGAACACCGTCGAGCAGGTATGCCTTGAAGACAACCTTGTTCGGGTTAATACCGGAAGCCTCTGCCGCCTTGGAGTTGCCACCAACTGCGTAGATGTAACGGCCAAACGGAGTCTTGTTCAGGATGATATAGCAGATGACGAAGCAAACGACCAGAATGATGATTGCCATCGGGATCGGACCGACATAGCCCTGACCCAGGAAGGTAAACGACTTGGACAGTCCGGAGATCGTTTGACCATCGGTAACCTTTACCGCGCCGCCGCGTGCCGCTTCGGTCAATGCCAGCGTCATAATGAATGCCGGGATCGAGAACTTTGTGATGACAAAGCCACAGAGTGCGCCCAGTGCGATACCGAGTACCAGTGCAACAATGATTGCTGGGATGACGGAACCGGTTGCCACATCAACCATACAAGCGATACAGCCGATAAACGCAAGTTCGGAACCGTAAGCGATGTTGATGTGTCCCAGAATGATAACAAAGGTTGCACCCAATGCCAGTGTTGTCGTACACGAAATTGCCAGCAGGATGTTGGTCAGATTGTAACGGCTCAGGAAGCCCGGAACAGCCACTGCAGAAACGACAAACAATACAACCAGAATGATTAAAATACCAAATTTGCCATAAAATTGACCAAAATTAAACTTTTTCTTCTCAGCCATTATTTACTTACTCCCTTCGTTGCTAACGTCATGATGCTTTCCTGTGTTGCCTCATCGCGGTTAAGAATTCCTTGAACAATTCCCTCCTGCATAACAACAATGCGGTCAGACATTCCCAGAATCTCCGGAAGCTCCGAGGAGATCATGATGATACCCATACCCTTGCGGGCAAACTCTGTCATCAGCTTATGAATCTCAGATTTTGCACCGACGTCAATGCCGCGAGTCGGTTCGTCAAGAATCATAACCTGTACATCTCCTACCAGCCATTTTGCCAGTACAACTTTCTGCTGGTTACCGCCGGACAATGTACCTGCTTCTACGTCTTCATTTGCAATTTTGATCTGAAGCAGCTTACGCATCTCTTCTACATCCTCAGAAATTGCTTTATCATCAATCAGACCTTTGGTATATTTGTTCAGATTTGCCAGAGATACATTGTGATGGATACTGCGTCCAAGAACCAAGCCATACTGTCTGCGGTCCTCGTTTACCATGGCGATCTTATTTTTAATTGCATCGCCGGTGTTCTTGTTGTGGATTTCCTTCCCGTTCAGGATAACCTGCCCGGAAGAAATCGGGTCAAGGCCGAAAATCGCCCGCATGACCTCCGAGCGTCCCGCGCCAACCAGTCCGGCAAAGCCAAGGATTTCACCGGCACGGAGCTGGAAGCTGATATCGCGGAATCGTCCTCCATCTTCCTTGTCCTGTGTCAGGTTCTTGACCTCGAAAATGACATCGCCGATCGGAACCGTCGTATCCTTCGGAAATACATTCGTGATCTCACGTCCTACCATACGTGCAACCAGTTTGTCCGGATTATAATCGCTTGCCGGACCGCTTTCAATCCACTTGCCGTCACGGATGATCGTGATTTCGTCTGCAATCCGGAAAATCTCATCCATTTTATGGGTGATATATAGAATTGCTACTCCCTGTGCCTTCAGTGCGAAAATCTGCTTAAAGAGAATTTCAATCTCCTCATCGCCGATCGCGGAAGACGGTTCGTCCATGATGATGACCGATGCGTTACACGAAATCGCCTTAGTGATCTCTACCAGCTGATGTCCGGCGATCGAAAGCTCATACATTTTCTGATGTGCATCATATGGAATTTCCAGTTTGTCGAGCAGATCCTGCGTGTCCTTGTACATCTTGGCATAATCCACAAATGCACCCTTCTTCGGTTCCCGCCCTAGCCAGATATTCTCTGCAATGGTCATCTCCAGAACTGGATTCAGTTCCTGATAGATCATTGCAATTCCCATGTTCAGAGAATCCTGAACGGTACGCGCGCCGACCAGCTTGCCTTTGTAGTACATTTCGCCTTCGTCTGCAACATATGTACCGTTGATGATCTTCATCAGCGTGGATTTACCTGCACCATTTTCACCGCATATGATATGCACCTTGCCGGGACGAACCTTCAGGTTTACACCGTCCAGTGCACGGACACCAGGAAACTCCTTGACGACGCCTTTCATCTCAAGAACATATTCTGTGTTACTCATAGGCCTACTACCTCCTTCTTCCTCTTTTTTTATTGATCCAGATTTTCATCTGTATACAATACCGTTTTGTTCTTTTTCTACAACTTTCAATTGCATATAATTCCCCATTGTTTTCAATGTCTTATTCCGTTACAACAGTTCCTTTATTACAATTTCAATATCTGTAAAAATATTAGATTCCGGCTGTCTTCCATCCAGTAGAAACTGCATCAAATTCTGTACTGCCAGTCTTCCCTGCCGTTCGATCTCACTGTCGATTGTCAGAGTAATACAGTCCTCCTGTATCAGTTCTATGATCCGCGGATAGCTCTCATAGCCAATAATTTTAATTCTGCCGACTTTTCCTGCGCTCCGCACCGTTTCTGCAACCTCTGCTACACCACCGCATGCAATATAGATCCCATCCAGCTCTGGTTCTTTCTCCAAAAGCTCTGCGGTTTTCCTCCGCGTAATATCCATATTTTCCATACTTTCGATGCAGTCCGTGATAACAACATCGGGATATTTTTCCTTCATATACCGGATAAAGTTTTCCTCCCGGATCTTAACATAATAGTTGTTATTTTCTTCTGCAACGGCACTGGTAACAACTGCGATCCGTCCTTTTTTCCCAAGACATTCCGCCATCAGCCGCGCTGCAACCTTACTTGCTTTGACACCATCCTGCCCGACAAAGCAAAGCCTTGGCACATTTTCTAAATCAGCATTTACAGTGACGACCGGAACCCCTGATGCTGTAGCTTCTGCTACAGCATCTCTTACCGGCTCTGCATTGATTGGGCTAAAAATAATACCATCAAATTTGTCAACCGTCATACTCCGGATACTTTCTGCCATCTTATCAGCTTCCCATGTCCTGACTGTGACAAACTTTGTCTTGATATTGAATTCCTTATGTAACTTCAAGCCCCGGAGGATTCCACTTTGCAGAAATGGAAGTGCATCTACTTGTACCAGGATAATGCCGATGTTCCACTGTCTCTTCCGGTATTGGAGTGCTTGCGCCGCCCGGTTCGGCTGATAGTCATATTCCTCCAGCAGCTTCTGTATATTCTTTCGCATTTTATCACTGACACCCGGACGATTATGTACTACCTTATCCACTGTGGATTTGTGTACTCCTGCCATTTCAGCGATCTGCTGCATTGTGACCATGTGTTATCCTCCTTTTCCCGTGCGAAGCAATCAGCGTATCATTCTTATCTGCCGCCGCTTCCTATTAGAAAAAAGGTCATGCCTGATAGAGTTCCGGCATTTCGTCGTAAACAACCGGAACAATGGTCTGTGTATCACGCGCCTGCG
>CAYRZL010000101.1:0-8553 GCA_964428795.1 uncultured Lachnospiraceae bacterium
GGAATACCTCCATGCTCTGTAATGCCTTTCATATATCCCGGAAGCATCCAATAGCTCTCTTTCTCATAATCCATCAATGGAACGATACCTACCACACATTTTCTCATTTTCATCTCTCCTGCCTGATCTCACAAAATAATTTTCCGTATAATCAACAAGTGCTGCATGTCCTTTCAGACACACAGCACCTTTGCATTTACGAACGATAAATAATATCTTCTCTTCCCGGCCCGTTGGAAACCATCGTGATCGGGAATCCGATCTGTTCTTCCACAAACTCAATATAATTTCTGCAATTTTCCGGCAGATCCTCGTATTTACGAATGCCGCGGATATCCTCTTTCCAGCCCGGCAATACCTTTAATACCGGTTTTGCCTTCTCAAGCTTTGCGGTAGTCGGAAATTCCGTCGTCACCTGACCATCAATCTCATAGCCGACACAGACCGGAATCTCATCCAGATAACCAAGTACATCCAATACGGTAAATGCCACATCTGTCGTACCCTGCAGACGACATCCATACTTGCTTGCCACACAGTCGAACCATCCCATACGTCGCGGGCGTCCGGTGGTCGCACCATATTCGCCGCCATCTCCGCCCCGGCGCCTCAGTTCATCCGCTTCATCACCGAAAATCTCGCTGACAAATACTCCCGCACCTACTGCGCTGGAATACGCTTTACAAACTGTGATCACCTGTTTGATCTCATATGGCGGAATGCCTGCTCCGATGGCACCGTAAGCTGCCAGCGTGGAACTGGAAGTAACCATAGGATAGATACCGTGATCCGGGTCTTTCAATGTACCAAGTTGACCCTCCAGCAGAATCTCCTTCCCCTCCTTGATGGCATTCCAAAGATAAGTGGACACATCACATACAAAAGGTTCTACCATAGTGCGGTATTCATGTAATGTTTCCAGCAATTCCTCCGGCTTCAGCAGTGGTTTGTGATACAAATGCTCCAGAAGCACATTTTTTGTCTCGCAGATACGGACTACCTTCTCCTTGAGCAGCTCCTCATCGAACAATTCACTGACCTGAAAACCGATCTTCGCATATTTATCAGAATAAAAAGGAGCAATACCGGACTTGGTAGACCCGAAGGATTTACCGCCCAGTCTCTCTTCCTCATACTGGTCAAACAGAATGTGATACGGCATCACCATCTGAGCACGGTCAGAAACCAGAATTTTCGGCATCGGAACACCCTTCTCTACAATAGACTGTACCTCCGCAAACAAAACCGGAATATTAAGTGCCACACCATTTCCGATGATACTGGTGGTATGATCGTAAAATACACCGCTTGGCAAAGTGTGAAGCGCAAATTTACCATAATCATTTACAATGGTGTGACCTGCATTGGCACCACCCTGAAAACGCACGATAATATCCGCTTTCTTTGCAAGCATATCTGTAATCTTACCTTTTCCCTCGTCGCCCCAGTTGGCGCCGACTACTGCTTTTACCATTTGGAATCTCCTTTTCTATATAAAGCTTAATTTGTCTTTTTACTTCATAAGTATACACACATTCATTATATAAGTAAAATAAATATTTATTATATTATCCATTTGTTATTTTTATGTCTTTCCTCAAAAATGGCTTAATCCTGTCATGCGCAGACGCCATACACAGAACATTAGTCTGCCCTACTGTTAGAAAAGTCCATCATCCGCTGCGCCGCCGCTGAGAGTGGCACTCTCTCGTCACTGACCACACAAATCTGACGCGCAGGAATCTTTTTCTCCAATCCCAGTTCAAAAAGACTGCCTTCCTTCAACATAGGCAGTGCAAAATCCCGCACAACAGAAGCCACACCCAATCCACGCAAAGCAAACTGAATCATCATATCACTGGTGGCAAGCTCAAACTCCGGGTGAAGCTCCAGCCCCCTCTCCCGAAATAATTCCCTGATGTAGTGACCGCTGGACGTATTTCCCTCAAGACAAATAACAGGAAATTCTGCCAGTTCTGCCAACGTAACGGTATGCCCTTTCAAATGCTGAAACTTTACATTTGCCACAAACACATCCTGAATATCCCGCACCGGACGCACAGAAAATTCATGCTTTGACAAAATCGGTGTGCTTACCACACCAAAATCTATTCTTCCTTCTCTCAGATGATTCAACGTTTCAGGAGTAGGCGCATTGGTAACCGTCACTTTGATCTTCGGATACTTTTCGTGAAATTTTTCCAGAACATCCAGCAGATAAAACTCCAACGTCATATCACTGGCACCGATGCGGATTTCCCCACTCTCCAGATCCAGCATTTCCCGGACTTTTTTCTCACCCATGCAGATTGCATGATAACCTCTTGTCACATAGGAATATAAAACCTCTCCCTCGGCAGTAAAACGCACACCCTTTGGTCCCCGCACAAACAGGCGGCATCCCAGAGACTGTTCCAGATTTTTAATGGCAAGACTGACCGCCGGCTGGGAAAGAGCCAACGCATCTGCTGCCTTTGTGATGCTTTTATATGTTCCGATATAATAAAATACCTTATAGTATTCCAGATTGATGTTCATCTATTACACTCCGTTTCTTATGAGTTGCCGGGCATGCGAAGGAAAGCTCCGGCGGAGGTTTCCTTTGGCGAATGGTCAGCTCCGGTTACTCCGCATCCATTAGCGTGGGCACCTGCTTTGGCAGCCTGAAATACGTCATCGTTGCCTTGCAGATCAGCTTTCCGGTTTCATCGGTGATGATTACGTCATATACTGCTGTCTTTTTTCCGACTTTCAGCTCCACACTTTCAGCAATCAGCTTTTTACAACCCATTGCCGCATTGATATAATTGATATTCCCGGATATGGTAGTGACATACTGTCCATAGGAAGTAGCTGCCGCACCACCCACGGTATCTGCAATGGTAAAAAGCACACCGCCATGGGTAGAGCCAATCGGATTTCCATGCTTTGGTTCCAATACCAGTTCTCCCTTTGCATACCCCTCTCTCAACTCCGTCAGTCGAAATCCAACCGCAGAGATAAAGCCCGGCTGTCCGTTTCGCTCTTCCAGAAATTTTAACCATTTATCCCCATCCATATATCAGTTTCCTTTCTGATTTCCTTCTATTTCCATGATAACCGCATAAATGTCCGTTTTTCTTCCTCATCCGTCTTTTTGAATCTTATCCAGACTTTCTTTCGATAAAATTTTTCGAATGTTAATCAAAAACAATATTGTCGCTGTAGTTGCCGATGCGATATCGGATACAGGTTCCGCATAATAAATTCCCATAACGCCCACAAATTTCGGCAAAATGATCGCCAGCGGAATCAGCAGGATCAATTTTCGCAGGCAGGCGATAAACAGGGCGATCTTCGCCTGTCCAAGTCCTACAAACGTGGGCTGTATTCCGGTCTGAAGTCCGAAGAACATCATACCAAAAATAAAAATGGGCAACACCTTTCCTACCAGCTTAATCAACTCCGGATCCGTAGTGAACAGGGACCCGAGCAGCTCTGGGCACAGCACCGCAAACAGCGACGTGCAGAATAAAAATGCAAAGGATATGGCAATCATCCTGCGGTAGGTCATCCGCACACGATCAAACAATCCGGCGCCAAAGTTATAACTGATAATCGGCTGCACGCCCTGTGTAAAACCGTTGATCGGGGAAGTAAATGCCTGCAATACACTCTGTAGAATCGTCATGGAACCAACATACAGATCACCGCCATAAAGCTGTAATCCATGATTCAAAACGATACTGACAAAGCTTTCCGTTGCAGTCATAACAAAAGGCGCTATGCCCAGGGACACAATATTTTTTATCACAGCCCCTCTATAACGGATATTTTTCCATGTGATACGCAAAATCGCTTTCCTTCCGGTCAGAAAACGCAGCACCCAAATTGCGCTGAGCATCTGGGAAATGACAGTTGCGATTGCCGCACCCTGTACACCCAAATCGAACGCAAAAATAAAAACCGGGTCCAGGATCAGATTGGCAATTGCTCCGAACAGAACCGAAATCATAGCAGTCTTTGAAAATCCCTGAGATATAATATAAGGGTTTAATCCAAGATACAACTGCACAAACACCGTACCTGCCAGATAGATGCTCATATACGAATTGGAATATCCGATGGTGGCATCACTGGCTCCAAACAGATACAAAAGCGACACTTTAAACACATAAAAAAATACCATCAGACATGCCGAAAAGGTCAAAAGCAATGCCACTCCCGTACCCATGATCTTTTCTGCATGTTCCTTATCCCCTTTTCCCATCCAGATGGCAGCCAGCGGCGCTCCGCCTGCCCCCACAATATTGGAGAAAGCAGAAATCAACACAATGATCGGGAATGTGAGCCCCACTCCCGTCAGCGCCGCACTTCCCACACCGGGAATATGTCCGATGTAGATCCGGTCTACAATATTATATAAAATATTTATTACCTGAGCTACAATGCAGGGAATTGCCATCTGAATCATCAGACGGGAAATTTTCTCTGTGCCCAGACGTTCATTTACCTGTGCCATATATTACATCATCCTTGTCATACATCTGCTTGTATTCTGCCTATCCGTAATCCCAGACACCTGTTTTTATACATCCTTCTACTGATTTCTGCAACATTCCAACAATTCGGATACGGTCTGCCTCAAAACCGGATGCACCTTGTTTGGACAAAGCTCTGCCAAAGGCTCCAACACAAACAACCGGTTCTGCATGTCTGCATGGGGAATCGTAAGATCCTCCGTCTCCATCACAAGATCATCATAAAACACGATATCCAGATCCAGTGTGCGGGGACCCCAATAGATTTTACGCTCTCTGCCTGCCTCCGCTTCTATCCCATGAAGCACGTTAAGCAGCTCCTCCGGCGTAAAAATCGTATCCAACGCAGCACACCCATTCAAAAACTCCGGCTGATCTGTCATCCCGTATGGTGCGGTCCGAATCAGCATTGACTGCCACAATCCCCGGATTCCTTTCGTATGCTCCAACCGGCTCAGACCTTCCCTGATATAAGCCTCACTGTCTCCCAGATTGGAACCAAAAGACAGATACACCCGATGCCAGCTGCGGGTAATCTCCACAGAAACCGTCTCAAATGGCAGTCCGATAGGAGCCTGCGGTTTTTGAATCTCCAGGTCAATCTTTTTCAGCAATTTATATTTCAAAAGTAATGCACGGGCAAGATACTCCGCCGCGGCCTCCAGCAGCTTAAAGGTATGATTCTGTAAAAAATCTTTGATAAAATAAGCTGCCGCTCCATAATCAATGGACTGCGTCAGATCATCCCCCAGACCGGCTTTTGTCGTATCTACATAAAATGCGGCATTTACAATAAAATCCTGCCCTATTTTCGTTTCCTCCGGAAACATGCCGTGGTGTGCATATATCTTTAATCCGTAAATATTTATTTTATCCATCTTTTCTCTCTGTTTTCTATCCTATCACTGATACTGCCGGATTGCCTCTGCCATCGCAATGGCTCTTGCATTTTCTTTCACATCATGAACCCTCACAAACATACAGTCTGCCAGAACCCCATACACGGTAGTCACCAGAGTCCCCTCTATGCGCTGATCTGCCGGAAGATTTAGCGTCAGTCCGATCACAGATTTCCGGGATGTGCCAAGCAGAAGCGGATAACCCAGCGATTTCAGATCCACGAGATTTGCGATAGATTCCAGGTTATTTTCATAGGTTTTTCCAAAACCGATACCCGGATCTAAAATAATTTTCTCTTCTGCAATACCTGCTTTTTTTGCAATGGCAGTCGTCTCTTTCAGATCATTCTTATAGTCTTTCAAAAAATCCGTATAATCTGCGGCTTCCCGATTATGCATGAGACAACATGGCAAATTTGCTTTTGCAATGACAGACGCCATTTTCTCATCATACTTCAATCCCCATATATCGTTGATCAGATCCGCCCCTGCAGCTATACCCGCTTTTGCCACACCACTTTTATATGTATCCAGAGATATGGGGATATCAAACCGTTTCCTGATTGCCTCGATCACCGGAACCACACGCCCGATTTCCTCTTCGTCTGATATCATAGTATAACCCGGTCTTGTGGACTCGCCGCCCACATCAATAATATGTGCGCCATCCCCGATCATCTGCTCTGTGTGATATAAAGCCTCATCCAACTGATCATATTTTCCTCCATCCGAAAAAGAATCCGGGGTCACATTTAAAATGCCCATAATATATGTTTTTCCGCTTGTCTTAAATTCTTTGTTTCCTATTTTCATTTTTGTTCACCTTTTTGTTTATTATCGTTCATATATGTGATATACTATTGATGCTGTCGGTACCTTCCAGCAGGAAGGAGGTGAGATAAATGCAATACATAATATCTTTTTCGATTTCAGTTCTGGCAAGTATACTTGGCTACTAGATTTGCAAATAGCTGAATCAATAATACCAGACAGTAATAGCCAAAAAATCCCCTGAGCAGCTAAGTGCTCAGGTACTGTCTGAACAGTAACCTCAGATTTCTATATACTGATTCCTTTTTTCTTTGCTCCATTTACAGGTATCTATCGCTTTACATGAAAAACAGCTGCGTGATAAATGATCCGCCTGCACAATGTAATACGCCAGATTTCTCACTCCGCTCTTCAAAATCTCATCCTTTTTTCGATGCATCCCAATCGCCCGCAAAATTTCCTCTCTGCGTTTTTCAGGATATGCAATATCTTCCAGAATCTGCTTTGCAAGCTTCACTCCTGCCTCCACATGAGATACGCCATGCTCATATTGCTGCGCTCTGCCGATATCATGGAGAAGCGCACACACATACATATCCGTCTTTTGCATCCGGCACAGTTTTCCTTCATCTTCCAGATATTTGATCCACGCTATACGCGCCACGTCTAAAAGATGCTCCAACTGATGATAGCAATAGATACGGTCCGCTTCCAATTCCCCAATCCGTTTCAGCGTATCTGCAAACAGAGAATGATGAAGCACCAGATTTATATAGTCTGTTTTCCGTTTTTCATATTCCAGATCAACTTCCTTCAAATAGGAAAGAGAACCAAACGCCAAAATCCGCCTGCCCGTTCTTTCTGCCTCTTCTATGGCACGCCAGACTGCATCCTTTATTTTTGGCGCATGTTCCGAGCACCCGCCTTTTCCCCGGATCAGCTCCGCCAGACTTTCTCCATCCATAGCTCTCGGATTATCCGGAGTTACCGTAATGATCCGCTCCGCCTTCGGAAGCATCTCATCCAATATCTGACACACCGCCTTATCAGCAAGCACTCCCATAATGCAGATCAACTTTTCTCCCGGGAAACAAAATTCAAGTGTCTCTCTCAGTTTCTTTGCCGCATCCGGATTATGGGCACCGTCTATATAGAAATCCGGTTTTGAACCAAGCTTTGAAAAACGTCCTTTCCAGACAGCAGACTCCAATCCTGCACAGATCGTCTCCTGCGTGATCGCTGGAAAACTCTGCCGGAGCACATGGGCAGCTTCTATGGCACAAATCGCATTTTCAATCTGATATCTGCCACCCATACGGAGACGATAGCCTTCACGCAATGGGGGAGCACTGTGATACGAGAACTGTATATATTCACCCCTCATGCTTATCTGCTCCGCATGTTCCGCATCCGCCCAGATCAGCGTACTCTTTGTTTCCAGACACTTCTTACGAATTACCTGGCACACCTCATCACTTCGCCTTACTGCCACCACCGGACAGTCCGGTTTTATGATCCCTGCTTTGACATTTGCAATCGCTTCCAATGTATCTCCCAAATACTGCATATGATCCATACTGATAGAAGTAAGAACTGACAGTATGGGACTTTCTATCACATTTGTGGCATCCTCCGCACCGCCCATCCCTACTTCAAGCAAAACCACATCACAGTTCTTTTTGGCATACAACACAAACGCTGCAGCGGTCTCCACCTCAAATCTGGTAGGATGCGGCTTTCCTGCTTTCACCAACCGCTCACAGGCTGCCTTTACCTGTGTAAACGCCTCTGCCAGCTCTGCACGATCTGCCGGAGCATCATCATACCAGAAGATTTCTTCATAACAGAACACTTCCGGCGAGGAAAACCGTCCCACATGATATCCTGCCTGACGGAAAACGGACAACAAAAAAGCACCGACAGAGCCCTTTCCGTTGGTACCTGCAATATGCACAACAGCTAAGGTATCCTGTACATTTCCAAGCTCTTCCATAAGATTACGGATATTTCCGAGCCCCGGTACGATTCCATATTTTTTTGTTTCCTCAATAAAACGCAGGCTTTCTCCATAATTCATGATTCATTTCCTTTCGTATCGAAAAAGGAGACAAAACTCCAGATAACTGCAAAAAAATGGGAGACTCGCCGAAACGAATCCCCCTTATTATATCATGATTTTCATTCATGATCTACATTATAACATACATTTCTGATTATGCGAATCTACCGGTTTACAAGATTCCTCCGATTGCAAGGAACAACGGAGCAAATACCAGGGATACGATCGTCATCAGCTTGATCAGGATGTTGATGGACGGACCTGAAGTATCCTTGAACGGATCACCTACGGTATCACCAACAAC
>CAYRZL010000102.1:0-8462 GCA_964428795.1 uncultured Lachnospiraceae bacterium
AGAGGTGGAGCGCCGCTGTGCAGCAGGATAATCCCACCGCGTATTTCACACCGGCTTTTTCAGCCGCAATGCGTTCAACTTCATTGATATTTTTACCGACTGTGGACATCCAGTTCGTCTCATACGCTTCTTTCACGTACTCTAACTCAGGACCATGCATCGTCGGACTGGCGAGCCAAATTTTTTGAGCCGACGGCTCTAAATTATGATTCTCAGGTATAAACATTTTTCTTCTTTTCTCCCCTGTGTCTTCTTCCCTTTATTTTCAGTCACACATCTTACCGTGCAATGTGAGCAGTGTGAGAGGTATCTGAGTGTCTGGCGGTTTTTTCCAGTAGGAACAAAACTTCTTCCAAATCGCTCATTTTCCACTTTTTCTTCCATTTTCGCTCCAAAAACATCTGTTCCTCCTATCGCAATGGCAAGATACCTTGGACTCAAATGGTTTTATATCATCTTTTCTTGTAAACATAATTTTCTGTTCCTTTATTCATTTCACTGTGTATAAACAGTCGATTTTTTTCGTATTATCATTTTTATGATCTCTATTCCCATACTTTGCAAATGATACGAGACACATTTTATTGCTATATCTTTACAAAAGATATTAAATAGTCTTTTTCGTTATTTCCAATCCAACTTCCACCCTCTGCATTCGACCAAACATCTCCATTTCCAGCCAGGCTTTCCTCTTATGACGGTCTATCTTCTTGATCATAGCTTCCTGTCCCATCAAAGGTCCCTCAGTTATAATAATCTGATCCCCTTCTATGATACCCTCAGACATTTCTACCGTATGATCTTTTCCCCCAAAACGCATGAGGAAATTTATCTCCTTTTCTGTAAGAGGCACGATCGTGTCTCCGGTTCCAATCAATTTTGTAAAACCTGTCACTTTTTTCAACGAATCAACCAATTGTTCCAGATTTTCAGATACTAGAAAGACATATCCGGGAAACAGCTTTTTCTTACATATTTTCCATGTTCCATCTATTTTTCTTTTTTCTTCATAATGGGGGATAAAACACGACTGTAAAACAACGTCATCAATATGACATTCACATTGAATACGGATCTTTTCTTCACTTCCTGTGCTTACTTGCATCACATACCACATGTTTGTTTCCTCCCTTCTCAAAAAAAGTATGCTTCGCCACCCAGCCTTCATTCAGCCCGGTTGCGAAGCACCTATGTCCTCCCATATCCCCAAACGCGACCTGGCGACGATTTGCTTTTATGGGATTATTATTTGGTTTGTAAACTCATATTATTACAAATACTTTTTAGATTCAACTTATATTCAACTTGGATGATATGTACTCACAATACCCTGTACCAGTTTTTTGATTGACGTCTTATTCTTATACGCCGCATCCATCAATTCATCCAACTGTTTTAAGAATATCTCTGTCTCAAAAGGAATCGGACATCCGATATGAATCAACTCATTCTGAGTTTTCTTAAGTCCTTCTTCTGCCATCAGTTTTTCTTCAAACAGCTTTTCTCCCGGTCTCAATCCGGTATATTCAATCATAATGTCTACATTCGGCGTATGCCCTGATAATTTAATCAGGTTCTTTGCCAATGTCTCGATTTTCACCGGCTCACCCATATCCAGGACAAAAATTTCTCCTCCATTGGCGTAGGTACCTGCCTGAAGCACCAGGCTTACCGCCTCCGGAATCGTCATGAAATAACGGATGATATCCGGATGAGTGACTGTCACCGGTCCGCCGTCAGCAATCTGCTTTTTAAACAATGGAATGACAGACCCGTTGCTGCCCAGCACGTTTCCAAAGCGAACTGCCACAAATTCCGTCTTTGTATTTCGCAACGCCTCAACGATTTCAGGTTTTGTCACCACATCTTTCATTGAATGAGTGAATAACTGCGGAATCTGCTCCGCTTCTCCCGACTTGATCTTATAATCAAACGCCTGGATAACCATCTCGCAGAGACGTTTTGACGCACCCATGATATTAGTGGGGTTTACCGCCTTATCCGTACTGATCAATACAAATCGCTCACAACCATGGGTCATCGCTGCATAAGCTGTTTTATATGTACCTAACACATTATTCTTTATGGCCTCGCAAGGGCTGTCCTCCATAAGAGGAACATGCTTATGAGCGGCTGCATGATACACGATCTGAGGCCGATAGGTTTCAAACACCTGGAACATCCGGCGGCTGTCCCTTACCGATCCGATCAGCACCACAAGGTCCAGATCTGGATATTTCTTCCTCAACTCAAGCTGAATATCATACACATTATTTTCATACACATCAAACAGGATCAACTGTCTCGGTTCATGATCCGCGATCTGTCTCGCCAGCTCACTGCCGATGCTTCCTCCACCACCGGTGACCAGAATAGTTTTTCCCTTAATATATCGGAAGATTTCTTCCAGATTAACCTTAATGGGATCCCTGCCCAGCAAATCTTCCACAGCCACTTCTTTCATGGCGCTCACGGTAACCTCTCCGGTATAGAGCTGAAACATGCCCGGCAGATTTCTCAGCTCACAGCGCGTTTCCTTACAGATATTCAGGATATCCCTCTTCTGCTGCGGAGTTGCGCTGGGAATAGCAACATAGATTTTTTCGATAGCATATTTCTCACAACATGCCATAATGGAATCTCTTCCGCCTTCTACTCTGACTCCATCTACATAACGTCCCCATTTATTTGGATTGTCATCTATGATACAACATACCTTTTCACTGGTTTCCTTTGCCGCTTTAATATCGCGAAGAATCATCTGACCCGCGGCGCCGGCGCCAATCAGCATAATTCGTTTTACTACTCCGCTTCCTTCTTTATTTTGCCTGCCGCGAAGGAGCAATACAAAACGATACGCAAAACGAACCCCCAGCGTCAAAATAAACTGGAAGACAATACCAAACAAAAAGTAGGATATAGGCATTCTGTGAATAAACACACCAAGAACCACAATGTGAAATGCCAGTGTAATAAGAGTAGCTGTAAACACACGAATCAGCTCATTATAGCTGGCAAATCTCCAGATACTCCTGTATAGACGCATACACCAGAAAATGATGATGCAAAAAATGATATAAATTGGAATAAAACGCATGTATGCATGCATGTAATCTGCCGGAATCATCTGAAAACGACAGTCAAACCGAAACCACAGTGCGGCAAAATAAGATACCAGAATAGCCACGGCATCATACACAATCAAATAAGCAGTTACTACCTGCCAATGCTTCAAGTGAAATCTTTTTCCATTCGTAGAAGCAATATTACCTTGTAATGTATTTCGGTTGTTTTTCTGACGCATTTTTCTCCCTCGTTATTTCCTGATTATTCTTTTTCTGCTGCGCAAAGCATTACTCTGTACAGTTTCAAAACATGCCTTCAGGATATTTTAAAATACCCCCCCCCGAACATATTTTCGGTTATTATCTTTCGTACAAACAACTGCCTAATCCATAGCAGTTTTTTCAGTCAAAATTTTTCCTACCGCATTGTCAATCTGATTTGCGGAAATATCCCCGTCATTCGCTGCTTTTAGTACTGCATCATATGCCTCTTTAAAATCTTTGCTTACATAAAGCAAATCCATCCCGTCGTTCACCGAATTGACAGACGTCTCGCCTACTCCTACGTCTCCGGAAGCAATCTCGCTTGCCAGGTCATCCGTCATGGTCAGCTCCGTCTCCCGCAGCTCTGACACCAACATCAACAGACCGTCCCCTTTTGCGTTTGCGATCGGAGAGTCTTCTTCTGCCTCCTCATCGTCTACGAAAAGAATCAGATCCAGCCCGATCCGTTCCTGACTGTAATTCTGCGTAGTTTCAAGCATTTCCTTCATCTGTTCATTGCCGGTAAAATTATCAGCTGAGTAAATAAGTCCGCCCACCGGATATTTATCCAGCGCCTCCTTCGTCCCGTCTCCGGCAGCCGTAGCCAGATCCACACCTGTCAGCGTCTCCGGCGTAGTGACAAACATCTGAGCCACCTTTTCTTCCAAAGACATCTCCGACAGTTTTGCTTCCACATCCTCCGAAAAAGTATCGCGCTCCGTGAAATCCGTTTGCGCTGTATCGTTCTCGCCTTCCTCCGGTTCAGTCTCTGTCGGTTCCGCCTCCGCCGGTTCGGGCTGTACTTTCTGCTCGGTTTCCGGTTCCGAAGATATCAGTTTTACAGTTTCCTGTTCTGTCTTATTATGAAAAACACCCGATAATAATCCGAGCGCCAGAACGATCACCAACACGACGACTTCCGCTATGATAAGAATGCTCAGACCTGTTTTTCCTCTCTTCATAGGTTTACTCTTCCTTATCTTCTCTCAAATCTGTATTCGGACCATCCACTTTTCCTTCAAGTACGCTGCTATATTCCAATACCGCGTTGGAAGGCGTGTAATCTGTGTCATCATACAAAAATTCATGCAATGAGGTATTTAAATCCACCAGCGTCACCGGCACTTCCACCCAGCTGCCGCTCACAGTCCCCGCGTAAAATACCTGCGGATATGCGCTGGTTTCCGTCATTTCATACTTTGATAAATAGTAAAGCAGACTGGTAAGATCGTCGCTTACAAAATTACTTTCTACCTTGCTCAGCATACTGTCAGCAAGAGAAATACGCTCATCCACACTCATGGTTTTTGCTTTTTCAAATATCTTAAACAGAATTTCTCTCTGACGTTCTGCCCGTTTGTAATCTCCGCCCGCGGCCTTACGGATTCTGGAATACGCCACCGCCTGGGCGCCATCCAGCTGATAGGTCCCCGCTTCCGTAATGTATCCGGTATAAGTCCCGTTGATTCCGCTAAGATGTTTTACCTCATCCTCATCAATATCATGTACAACACCGCCGATCTCATCTACCAGCTCCTGCACATTGATGAAATTCAAAACCAGATAATGCTCAATATCCAGATCAAAGTTCTGGTTTACCGTCAGCAGCGCAAGATCCGCTCCGCCAATGGCATGTGCGTGAGTGATTTTCTGATAAGCCTGATCCTCGATATGCACCATACAGTCACGATATATAGAAGCCACTTTCACTTCCTTCTTATCATGATCCACATGTACGATCATAATAGAATCCGAGTTTGTTCCTGCCGGAATCTCTTCCGTTCTGGTATCCACACCCAGGATCACAAAATCCTCGGAGCCCTCCCGTTCTGAAACAGGCTCCTCCTCATCCTGCTGTTCCTGATCATCTTCTTCGGATACCAATGTTGCTTTATTTTCTTCTGCGTTCTGATCATCTGATGTTTTTGTCTCATCCGAACTCTTTAACGCAAAGACCCCCACAACCACTAAAACTATGATCAAAATGATCACTACCGGGATCCAGAGCTTTGCCCCTTTTTTCTGATTCATTGTTTATTCTACTCTCCGTCTTCTTCTCCGTAATTTCCGTAATAGGTTCCATAATATTTACCGTAATATTTACCATAATAGCCATTTCGTTTTGCCTTTACCTTGTTCAGAACCGCTCCAAGAATACGCACTCCGGAAATTTCCAACTGTCTCTTGACATCGGCAACCATGCGGCTTTTTGTCTGTCCCTGTGCCACTACAATGACTGCGCCGTCACACTGTTTTGCAATAACTGCTGCATCTATTGTCGCGCCGAGAGGCGGACAATCAATCAATACATAATCAAAATGCTCGCGTGCGAAAGCAACTAATTTTTCAAAATAATTTTTTTCCAACAACTCGGTCGAATTTGGAACAGAAGGTCCCGCAAACACCATATAAAGTCTTGGAATATCTGTAGCAAACACAACATCTGCCATGGTTTTCTGTCCGGAAAGATAATGGGAAAGACCATAAATCTCTCTTCCTCTCTCTCTCTGGGCAGCAAGTCGTCCGACCATAACAGATTTTCGAATGTCCCCATCAATAACAAGAACACTCTTTTTTGAATCTGTCATAGATCTTGCCAGATCCATGACCACAGTGCTTTTCCCCTCATTTTGGCTGTAACTTGTAAAAAGTATCGTCTTTACATCATCTCCGCAAAACTGCAGATTTGTCCTGAGCGCCCTGAGAGCTTCTATCATACCATGACTCTGATTGTTTACATTTTTCAACTGTACTGTTTCCATTTGTTCTGTTCCCTCTATGCTCTTTTACGTTTTTTCTTTTTTTCTCCGTTGTATTCTGCCCCCCCCCGAACTTCAGGCAGGGATCCCAGCACTCGAATGCCGGTCTTTTTCTCCATATCTTCCGGCGTCATGATCGTATCGTTCAACAGATAGCCCGCTACAATTACTATAATAGCCAAAACTGCACCGCCAACAGCTCCCATGGCAGTATTTTTCATCACATTTGGACTGACCGGGCTTTCTGAGATATAACCGTTCTGGATAATGTTTGGCGGATCCTGATCCATTTTTTCCGCGATATAGTCAGCGGCCACATCTGCTACCTCGTCTGCAATCACTTTTGCCGTCTGGGGATCCGGGTTTGTTGCTGTAATTTTAAGCATACGGGAATTGTCCGGATTGCTGAAAGATAACTGTCCGCTCAACTCCTCGTATGTCATGTCCAAATCCAGATTTTCAATCACCTGATCCAAAACCGGCCTGCCTCCGACAACCTCCATGTAGTCGCTGGTCAGATTGGTACCCGTTTGGATATCCGCCAGACTCGTGATAGATGTGCTTTTTGTCAATACATACAATACCGATGTAGATGTATACTGCGGTGTAACCAGAAATTTGCTGTACACAAATGCAATGGCAGCCAGCAGCACGATAGAAATAATAATCTTGAACCAGTTTGCCGCCAGTTCAAAAAACACTTCCACCAAATCTATTTCTACTTCTTCATTTCCACGTTGTTTTTCCATTTTTAATCTCCTGTATCTCTTAATGTGCAAGTATTTTCCCCGGCTCTGATTCGGTAACCCTCAGGGCTGTTTTTTCACCATATTTTTTACTGATATATTCCCTGCACTGAGCCATATGACATACCCGGTGCGCAATTCCGTGGCTGTCACTTGCCACCATATCTATCAATTCTTCTTTCAATAATTGCTTTGTATATTTCCTGGTTTTTCGACCATCCAAGCCTAAAATTGCATCCGCATTTACCTGAATATATGCTCCTATAGACCGCAGTTCTTCCACATTTTCTATATCCTCCACCAGACACCGATAACGCTCCACATGTGCAATCACCGGTATGTACCCATTAGAAAGCAGTTTCTGTGTCATATTGCGTATATAGGCATATTCTGTCTCATAGGAATATTCTGTCAATACATATGAAGAACCTGCCAGGGTCAGACATCTGCCACTGGACAGGTACTGTATACAATCGTCGTTCATATGATACTCCGTTCCTAAAAGCAGTCGAATCCCCACACGCTCTGCATATTTTCTTACTTCTATATAATTTTGAAAAATCTGTTCCAAGTCAAAAGGAAACATGCCACGTCGATAATGCGGTGTCAGAATAATAGCTTTGATCCCCTGCCGCTTTGCTTCCCGCAGCATCGCTTTTGATTCCTCCAATGACTCTGCGCCATCATCTACACAATACAACAAATGACAATGTATGTCAATCATACAGATACCTCTTTCACTTTTTTGGGAATCCTCTCTCAGGGCAACTACACTTGTGGCCAAATACGGACATATTATATACGCTCTGAAATAGTATTTCAAGTGGTAATTTCATCATCTTTTAAGAAATTTTGACATATTTCTTAATTTCTCTTGTTTTTTAAACGGATTTTAGCATCTCAATTATTAAAATCTTCCTGTACTTTACCGTACTCATACTTATTTAAATAGTCCAAAAAACCTTCACAGCCACATTTTACATCATTGTAAGTTGCATCAAAATCACCCGTATACCATGGATCTGCAATATCTCTGCTGCTGCGGCTAAATTCCGACAATTTGTAGACTTTCCCCTGTGGATCACTGCCCAGAATCCTCATCATATTGCGGATATTCATGCTGTCCATTCCAATCAGGAAATCATATTTTTCATAATCTTTTTTTGTCATCTGCACAGAACGGTGAGATAATACCGGTATACCGACTTCCCTCATTTTCTGCACCGTACCGTAATGAGGTGGGTTGCCGATCTCTTCTCTGCTGGTTGCTGCTGAATTGATGTAGAACTGATCTGCTAAACCAGCTTTATTTACCATATCCTGCAGGACGAATTGTGCCATGGTGGAGCGGCAAATGTTGCCATGGCAGATGAATAATACTTTTATCATTTTTCTATAACTCCTTATAAGTCCTGTATTTCTTCTCAAATGCTTGATTTTACAGGGTTTCCGGTCTGTTCTCAATTACTCTGTTTCCAGAGTATTTTCTCAAATCGTTCCATGTTTTCTCATATTTGTCCCTGCAAAATTGGTAAATTCGTTGGTAAAGTAAGCAGCTTTACCAACGGGCTTTTTTTGTTGTACTTCTCAATGATGTGTTCCAGATATTTCTCCCAGTGAAGCGCAAC
>CAYRZL010000103.1:0-8428 GCA_964428795.1 uncultured Lachnospiraceae bacterium
TAATTGAAGTTTACTTTTCCGTTCTTCACATACCACCAGCCATTTGCGTTCTTGTAGTTGACCACTCCGGTATAATCGGTCTGAACTTTACTCTTCACTACATAGTACCATGCGCCTTTTTCTCCAAGCGCTCCGGCTGTATCCTTGATAACGCTGGATTTATTAAACTTCACCTGGCCTTTTTCCACATACCATTTTCCGTTTTTGTTTGTTGAAAATCCGGTATAATTAAAGTCCACTTTCCCGTTCTTCACATAGTACCATCCGTTTTTGTTTTTTGCCAGTCCGGTGTAGGAAGTATCCACTTTATTGTCCTTATAATAATACCAGTTTCCGTCGGAAGCCTTTACATCGGACAGCCCGTCGTCGATGGAAATCGTATAGGTCGTCCATCCTCTGGAAAGAGCAAACCACAGACAACTGTCTTCATCGTCAGGATCCGCACCCTCCGGCACGTAATATGTCCACGAATCACCATCCTCATCTACGTAATCAACCTTTGTCTGTGCCTTCACATGGTAAGTTCCCGCATCGGAGGGAGCGCCGGAAAGCTCTTCGCCCGGCTGACCGTTGTCATCGGCATAGTAAGTCAGCTCAAGCTCTAAACCGGAGAGCAGTTTCCCGTCGTAATACGACTCAAAATAAGGAGCCAGGTCGAAGGCCGTGCCGTCCATCTTGAAGGTCTCGTCATAGGCCCGGCTTAAAATGATCGGGGAGGAAGCATTGTCAGAATGGAGCGCTTTGATGAGGGCAAGGCGCTGCGCCTCCTTCGCCTCCTCTGTCCCTGCGCGGTAGCCAACCTCATCCAATACCAGGTGGTTCAGCAACTCAGCCGCAGCATACTCCATACCGGCTTCATCCGGGGTGATGGCGATGGAGTGGAAATAGGAATATGTGCCATAATTGTATGCATAAGCAGAACTTTCCGTTGCATTTTCATCATTGACAATGATAATATAATCGGCAATATAGTCGCTGACGTTATATGCCAGATAATAAGCTTCATAAGTGGTACTGTAGTCGGTAGTCAATTTGCCGTCTTTATCATAGGTCATGCGGAAAACCGTGTTCTTCGGCTCGGTTCCGATGCCGGACTCCGCAGAATCGCTGGTCACAGAGATAAAGTTGTAGTAAATCTGTGTTTCCTTAAAGGGTTCGGTGTCCAGGATGGTAGCCGCCAGCTGTTCTGATAAAGCGTCGAACTTATCCTGTTCTTCCTCGGTAAAGCCTTCGCCCAGAATCACAATGTTCTTCATGCAGGTATATTCATACGCCGCCCAGTAATCATCATCATTGTTATCAACGATATCGTTAGTCTTAAAGTAGATGTCAAATTCCACCGTCTTGTCGCCAATCCAATCACCACCCTCATCATAGACGGTCAGCGTCACCTCATAACTGCCGGGCTTGGTCGGACCGCCGGTGGTTTCGTATTCATCATACGCAAGGGGATCGCCATAATCAAAGGAATCCGGATCCGTGAGATATTCATACACAGAATAGGTGTCGGTATCGATATCTTTCAGATAGTACTCATATTCCGCACAGGAGGTATTGCCATAATACTGATAGCCATAATAGTAAATGTCCACAGAGAACTCTTTGTCATAGTCTACCTCCCATGTCAGATCGACGGGGTTGCCGTCCTGGGCTTTGGAAGAGGCCTTCAATGTGATCGACAGATTGTCGATCGTATAGCTGCCCTCCGCAGAGCAGGCGTCATACTCATCATTGCCCTCAAATTCCGCCTTGACGGTATATGTGCCGGCATTGGATGGAGCGCTTTCAAGTTTATTGCCCTCCTCGTCATAATAGGTCAGCGTCAGGTCATCGCCAAGCTCATCCCCTGTGATTTCCGCATCCCCTTTTCGCAGGATAAAGTATTCGCTCATGTCCCAGGCGGTGTCTTTTGTGAATTCATCCGCATAGGTCTGGAAGAAAAGCCTGGTTACATTGGAACCTGCGCAGAAAGCTTTGCGGAGTTCTTCCTTGCAAACTTCGCAGAATTCATATTTTGCGCCCAGATACTGCATTTTGCAACTTGTAGAAGGAACGTACCAGCCACAGTCGGCAACGCCGCCCCAATCATACACGCCTATGCCGTTCTTGCCCACAAAGCGGGTCCACGGAACGAGATCCGGATCAGACTCCTGTGTCAGGTTGGCCAGTTCTTCCTCATAACCTGCGGCATAATACTCATCAGAAAGGTTGGCAATGGTATGCCCCATCTCATGAAGCATCATTTCCAGAGAACTGGTCGTCAGGGATGCGATGCAATAATCACCGCCGCTGCCGCCGTATGTAGTGGAATTGACAAGCATCAGATTATAATCAGCCAGAGGCAGATATTCATCATGCAGCTCCCAGAGTCTGGCATCGCCCTCATCAGAAAGTGACACAAGCCGCTGCGCGCCATAGGACCAAAAAGTGGCGCCAAAATATGTGTCGCGTTCGTCTGCTTCCGCTTCTGCCTCGGAACCGGCTTTATCGCCCCGCGCACCAGATTCATTGGATACGGTTCCAAGGGCATAGATCTTGAATACATCAGTAAACTCATCATAAGGAGAACATTCCATGATGTACTCGGCTGTCTCCTTCGCTTTCGAATAGAATGTTTCCTGCTCATCACTGGTAAATCCATCGCCCAGGATCAACAGCACCATGGCGTCCTTGTCAGCCAGATCTTCATTGCCGTACACGAGTTGCAGCTCGCCGATTTCGTTATCCACCTCGTCAGCGACTTCCCCGGCAGATCCCGTCTCCTCGCTGCTTTGTTCCGCCCCTTGGGCGGATACGTCCTCATTCGCTGTCCCCTCTGATCCATAGACAAGTCCTGAATCATCGACAGTCTCGCTGTTCTCACTAACAGTCCCGCTGTCTTCATCGGTAATCTCCGAGGCATAGGCAGATAACCCTGCGCTGGAGCATACCATCATGGCTGCCATCCATATGGCTATGCCGCGTTTCGCTAATTTTCCTTTTTTCATTTTTTCCTCCTCTTTTTTTATACAGGTTATTTGGTGACTCCATTTTGTAACTTACATTTTCTCTTTAAATTGTATACATAAATGCAAATTATTGCAATTCTTTTTTGTGTTCAGGCAGCTGTTTTTTGGACTAAAGAAAAAGCCTGCCGCATATGTAATATATAATAAGTCATTATGCAGAAGGTTTTTATGAAATTATTAAAAAGTAAAAAGATCAGATTATTTCTTACGGCAGGATTTGTCTTTCTTGCCGCTGTCATCACAAAGCAAAGCTCAACTTATGTGATCAACTCAGGCTCTGTCGCCGACAGCAAACACATTGTAATCGATGCAGGTCACGGGGGCAGCGATTCCGGAAAAGTCGGTGTCAATCAGGCGCTGGAAAAGGATATCAATCTTGCCATTGCAAATGACCTGAAAGAGCTTCTTACCGATGCCGGTTTTACCGTCACCATGACGAGGGAAACCACCGAAGATCTCGCCTCAGAAAATGCCTCCAACCGGAAGGTAGAGGATATGCGCAAACGCTGCGAAATCATCGCTGATGCAAAACCTGTTTTTACCATAAGCATCCACCAGAACAGCTATACCGATCCTTCCATAAAGGGCGCGCAGGTGTTTTACTACACCTCTTCCGATACCGGGAAGCAGCTGGCGGAAACACTTCAGGCTGTTCTCAAAGAAAAACTTGATCCATCTAACAACCGACAGGCGAAAGCCAATGATACATACTACATGCTCAAAAGATCCGACAGTCCCACCGTTATCGTGGAATGCGGCTTTCTCTCCAATCCGGAGGAAGCAGCCCTTTTATCCACTGATGAATATCAGCAGAAGGTCGCCGCCGCTATTTTAGAAGGTATCAAAGCATTCCTGAATAGCTCGTCCGAATCCGCTAGTTCAGATACTTCACAATAGTATCCCATATACTGTCTCTCTCGAAGCCAAGTTTCCAGAATGCCGCTCCCGCAAGTTCATTCGCCTGAAGCACCTGGAGCTTGGCATCGATGGATGCCTCGTCCTCCAACCAGATTTTACAGAGTGCACCGTCTTTTGTGTACTCTGCATAGTTCTGTCCCTCGCTTTGCAGCCACTGCGTCTGTGCCCCGCTTTCAGACACACGCTTAGCGGCTTCCTCCATACCAATGGCTTCGCTGGTCACCGTCTCCTGACCGAACTCCGTGGTGATGGACCATTCTCTTGTATAGAAAGGAATACCCAAAATCAACTGCTCTGCAGGAACCTCTTTCAGAGTATCTGTCACACCTTTTTCCACAAAATCAAGAGACGCTACAGATCCGGCTTCCTGCGAGCCGCTGTAATGCTCGTCGTAAGCCATCAAAACAATATAATCCGCAAATGCCGCCTGCTCTTCTCTGTCATAAAGCGCTGTATATTCACTCGGCACATAATTATCCACAGACAGTACGATACCGTTGTTTGCACATTTCAGTGCCAGTTCTCTTATAAACTGGATATACCCGTCTCCTGCCTCACTGGACAACGCCTCAAAATCCACATTGATTCCGTCCAGATCATACTGAATCGCCGCAGCAATCAACTGATTCACAAGGTTATCGCGATTGGATGTCTGATTAAGTACCGCAGGCACATCCACGCTGTCATCCTCAAGATTGCTCACAAGAGCCCATACTTCCACACCGTTCTGATGACAGTAAGTCACATAATCCTGATCTGCGAGAGAATAAATCCCGCCCTCATTATCATTCAGGTAAAACCAGGTCGGAGAAATCACATTTATTCCACTGGTCGTTCTCAGCACCTCTTCCACCGCATTATTTGCCGCCTGGCTGGTCACCTGATGCCACGCCATGCAGATTTTATAATCTTTTATAGTGTGCACCATCTCGGATGCTGTAAAATCACTGAGATAACTCTCTTTCTTTACATTTCCGATACTTTTCTTTTTTACATAGCCCACATATCCATCCTTTGTGCATACCTTATCCCATTTGTCGCCTTCCTCCAGCACCGTCACATAAGTACCTTTGTCTGCATTCACTAAAATATCACTCTTAATGCCGCCCTTCACTCTCACTTGTGCGCTTCTTTTCAGCTCGTTATAGGCAATCTCTCCCCACTGATCTGAAATCACCACACGGTTTGGTTCCTCATAAAATTCATATCGCAGATCCGTATATTTCACAATAAAATCCAGTGCCAGATACACCTGGTCACCATCCATTTTTACAATATCGTAATCCTCGTTCTGCTTTTCTTTTCCGATAGAATATTCACCGGTGTCTACCGTAGCGGAAACCACTCCCTCCGGCGTCACATAACGCACCAGATTTTCCGTGTCATCCCAGAAGAACCGACGGTTGATCTTATCTCTGACTGTCTGATAATTTATATATGCCCGGTTATTTTCATAGATACCGTTATACTCATCCTGCTCATTATTAAAAATTACCGCCATACTGTTTTCCGAGGAAAAACCATAGTACTCTGTTAAATCCGCCATGTCCCGGGATGGCGTATATTTTTTTGCAGCTACACTTCCTATCACAAAAACAACTGCAATTATAATAATAACCACAGCTATTATCCTGTTTCTTCTCTGCTTTCTTCTTCGCCTTCTGTTAGTACCCATATAATCCTCCTGGTCATTTCTCCCCTACATGTACCACTTTAACATATCTTGTCCCGGATTTCCACCCAAAAAGAATACTGCCAAAAAGAGGATACCGCACTGTCCCTGTGCGGTATCCTGTGTGCAATGCATCGAATAACCTGATGATATCTTATTGTCCCTGTGAATCAAATGGAATCCGCGATCTGTTCCGTCTGCTTCTCATTTCCCTCTGATTACGCACTCTGTCAAATCGCAGCTCCTTTAACACCCCCTCTTTGTCATAAACATAATCCCGCATATAAGCGGAATCCTCTCGAACACTCATTGTCCGGGAAACAGTAAACGAATCACTCGGACTGCCTTCCAGCCATATGGAAATCCCCTGTCTCTCGAACCCCTGAAGTTCCACCAACAACTGCTTTTGATTTTTATCAGTATGGTAGCTCATGTTCTACACTCCTTTGTAAAGGATTTGATTCGCTATGTGATATATTACTGTTTGTAACTGTTCTGAACCGTTACCGTTCTTATTTTCCGGATTTACCGCACAAAAAAATGTCTCTCTATATGCTTTCTTGTTCTGAACAATCCTATTCCCATGTATTTTTGTTCAATCTGTGCCGAAAATCCGGGGTTACTGCTGCTATCCTCCCTTCTTTTTCGCGGAGCACCAAACAGAGTCAGATTCCTTCCCAATAGAAACCCTTTTTCTTTTTTCGGATAAATTTTTGACAAGTTCAAAATATCAACACTATTTTTGCCGCAATAACATATAATGGATATAAAGAACTGCTGACTTGTAATAGAATAACCCAGGCTGGCGAAGAAAACGTGTCAGAATACACATCCGCCGATCATCCTCCTGCGGTTCCATTGCTCGTGATAGAATAAGCAAAGTCTGTCCTCATAGTAAGCTTCTATAATATGGGGAAACATCTTCCGCTGTAAGATATCTCCTGAACCTTTTATACCATACTCTATGTGAAATTGCAAGATTTTTATTCACGATAAAAGACTTGTAGTTTCTGACTTGGAAATTAAAGGTTTTCGCGGGAAGCACTTTACTTTTTTTGATTTCTGTCGCATAATATATTACACACAGAAGGAAGTGATAAGATGAAAATCGAAAAAATCAGTGAAAATCAAATTCGCTGCATTCTGACGAAACAGGATTTAATTGACCGTCAGATCAAACTGAGCGAACTGGCTTACGGAAGTGCAAAAGCAAAAAATCTGTTCCATGACTTAATGGAACTTGCCGCAGATGAATACGGTTTTGAAGCAGATGATATTCCTTTGATGGTTGAGGCAATTCCTCTTCCATCTGAATCTATTATATTGATCGTAACCAAAGTAGAAAATCCGGAGGAACTGGATACCCGTTTTTCTAAGTTTGCCCCTATGGAGCATGATGGTCCTGAACCTCCCGCTCATTATGAGACAGAACATATTTCCATCGGTGCGGATGATATTCTGGACTTCATGAAGCATCTGAAAGAAGCGCATGAAGCTGCAAGCAAAGCAGCATCCTCTTCCGCAGTTGCAGAATTTCCGGGTTCTGCCGGGAACAAGCAAACAATACCTGCTGATCTGGATATGTCCGTTGCGGTTGATATCACAAAGATGTATTCCTTTGTCAAACTGGATCACGCATTTGAGCTTGCCCGTGTTTTAAGCGATTACTACAACGGAGAAAATTCCATTTATCGCCACCCGGCAAACAAGCGGTTCTATCTGACACTGAGCAAGAGCCAGCATACACCGGAAGAATTTAATAAAGTGTGCAATATTTTATCCGAGTATGCGGTTCAGGAAAGCTATACACCTGCGGCGGAAAGCTTTTTGAAGGAACACGGTACTACGATTATTTTATCCAATGCACTTCAGACCATGAGTCAGATTTAATCTGTAAAAGATGCTGCTCGCAGGCATAAACTTGCGGCAGCATCATTTTATACGTTTTATTCCATTATACGCAAATCTGGTTGGTAACTCCTTATTCGCCCGAATCATGATCGTCAGAACCACTCATTTCTTTTTGTGCTTCATATAAATCTTCATCAGAAACAGTCAACTGTCTGTCCTTCATAAATTCCACATATTCCGTTGCGGATACCATGTTCGTTAAATATTTGTTTCTCATAATATAACACTCTGCATTATCTACTGAATCATAATCGAATGCATCAAACGCATCATCTGCCACGTAAAATATGTATCTGTCCACCGTGCCAATAACTTTATCGTTTATAACTGCTGATGCCTTTACCACTATACTTCCTTCACCCGTTTCATCGGCTGAAAACTGAATATTCACCTGACCTGCCTGCCCAGGTGTCACCTGTTGTTCCAGATCAGAGTGTATGCATATATTATTCTCAGCATTGACGCTAACTTCATAGTAATCCACATCCACACCGGCAGACAATATCAAATTTACTGACATAATTTCTCCATGTTCCACAACAACATCGGACAATTCAGTTTCAATATATGCTGGTTCTAATACAACTCCTCCCGTTCTATGATCTGATCCCTCATCAGCCATCGGTTCACTTTCCCGAAGTGAGCAAATTATAATACATAATTCGGTGATGCTGCTTCAGGTAACGCAGGCGACGCTGTCCCCAAATGCCGATTGGACGCTCATCCTCGGCGGGCAACCTCAAATCCGGTAGAAGATAATTGCCCTGCTGGGTGTATGTGCCGCCCATTCGCTCAAATAATGATTTTTCCATAATGCAAAACCTCCTTTGCACTACCATTGTACAAAGGAGGTTCGGTTTAGTCGAATGTGCGATTTTCAGAATTGCAGATTTTTTGAATCTTCTGTAGAGTTTTGAAA
>CAYRZL010000104.1:0-8282 GCA_964428795.1 uncultured Lachnospiraceae bacterium
CGGTGATGTGAGCGCTGTTGTTCTCGGACAGCGTATGTTTGGTTCTCTGGACAGTTTTACAATTATGGCAATCCCGCTGTTTATGCTATCAGGAAATCTGATGTCTGCCGGAGGTATCTCAAAGAGACTTACGGACTTCTGCGATGCAGTTTTGGGATGGCTGCCGGGCGGAATGGGAGTGGTTTCGATATTCGCCTGCAAGCTTAAATTTGGATTTTTTAATGTGTGCCGTTTTCAATGATGTTCTTTTATGTGTTTGCTATAATGCCTGGAAAACAGAAACGGGCTGGAAATCAGCTTTATTTCCAGCCCGCAGATATCAATGCTTTTTTCTCAATATAATATGTTCCAGCAAAATAGATATGATCAGTCCCATGATCAGTCCGTTTGAAACAATATACCGAAGCATCTGAGGCAATGTCATGAATGAGGCAGTATCCAGGAACATAATTCCGGCACCGATCATAAAAGAGATGCCTACAATAAAACCTTCCCGGTTGCTGAATTGTACTTTTTTGTATTCCCGGATACCCTGCTCCAGCATCAGGGCAAATACGATCATCATTGCAGAATAGCCGACAGCAGGCGGTATGGCTGCAAAAAAAGTACACACCGGCGCAATTACGCCCAGTATCATCATAAAGACACCACCAAGGATAAAAGGACCTCTTGCTGCCACACGGGTCAGTTTTGTTGTGCTCGGTGCGGAGGCAAAGGGTACGAATCCCGTAACAGGAAAAATACCGCACAGAGCAGCAGTGATTCCGAACCAGAGGGTGCTGCGCTTGATAATTTGGGGTGAATTTGGGCGATTCAACAGCTCAGACATACCATTGATGCTGGTGGCAAAATTTGAGATCAATACAAATTCTCCGATCAGGCAGGTGATGATCACGCTCGGATCAACGGTGGGAGTACCCCAGGCAAAGGCTTCCGGGACAGCGATAAATCCTTTTCCTGAGGATATAAATTCCGGGGAAATATGCAGTGCATAGGCAAGTACCCATCCGCAGACAACGCCGATCAATGTGGCGATGGATTGAATAAATCCTTTTGTTTTTAAATTGATGATCACAATGATCACAGTGGTTACTAAAAATACAATTAAAAATTTGGGTTGAATCGTTTCGTAACCGGAAGAAATTCCGGTTGCTCCTTTGATGACGGTAGCACTCATCTGCAGGACCATCAATATCAGGAACGTACCGTTTACGATAGGATTAAATATTTTTAATATTTTCTGCATCAATCCGGTAAGACCGATAATAATTACGAGCACTCCGGCACAGATCATACCGAGCTCCATGTCTGTTCGAAGTACAGCAAGATCTTTTCCGAATGCGCTGGCAGCGCCTGCCAGTATGATCAAAAGTCCCATCCAAAGTCCGGCAGGACCATCAATGATCGGAAACCGATGTCCAAATAATGCCTGTAGAATAGAAACACCGCCGCTCAGGAGAAAAGTCCTCTGCAGCATCTGTGCAATCTCAGCCTGGTCCAGTCCAAGATATACACCGATAATAACAGGCATAATAGCGCTTCCGGCAAGAAAATATATCAGATATTGAATCCCGTATACTGTACATTGCCCGGCAGGTACTTTGTCCTCCAGTCCGTAAAGCATTCCGTTTTCATCCGGTGTCAACACCTTTTTTCTGTTACTCATTTCTCAATACTCCTTTGTACTTTTTATATCATAAATTCTGACAGAGTCAGAACATGATTAGTGTGTTTTTCTGTTGATGTATTCCGTCTTATATTTGGAATAAATGATTTTTTGACTGCTGTATAATCCATAATATCCCGAAGTCAGGTAGCTCAGGGCAATAGCGATCAGATAGTAGGGCATTCCCTCAAATCCAAACAATTCAAAACAGATGAGCAGTGATGTGATGGGGCTGTTTGTGACGCCGCAAAAGACTGCACCCATACCGACCGCTGTACAAAGCTGCGGGGACAGTCCGATGAGATTTCCAAACATGCATCCGAAGGTTGCACCTATAAAAAAGGTGGGGACGATCTCACCGCCTTTATAGCCTGCGCCAAGTGTTAATGCAGTAAAGAGCATTTTCAGCAGAAAGGCATAGGGAACGACTGAGCCCTCGGAAAAACAGTGTTCGATCACATGCATGCCGGTACCGTTGTAATCATTGGTCCGTACTAACAGGGTAAGCCCGATCACCAGAAGTCCGCCTATCACAACACGAAGATACGGGTTTTTAAAAAATTTACGGTAAGCTGCTCCGGTTTGATGCAGAATAATACAAAACAGCATACTTATCAGACCGCATAATACAGCTAATATACCAATGAAAACCGCATTTTTTATACCGAAAGCAGGCACTGCATCCAACAGAAAAGATTCATGATGGATGCCGAATGCAAGTGCGATTCCCCGGGCAATCAGAGATGCTATGACACAGGGAACAAGAGCGGAGTAATGCATGATACCCACGCTGACCACCTCCATGGAAAAGATGGCTGCAGCGAGAGGGGTTCCGAACACAGCGGAGAAGGCGCCGCTCATACCGCACATGATCATAATGTGTGTATCGCTCTCATTAAAACGGAATAGCTTTCCAAGTGAATTGCCAATGCTTCCGCCAAGCTGCAGGGCGGCTCCTTCACGCCCGGCGGAACCGCCGAACAGATGAGTGACCAGTGTGGATACAAAGATCAGGGGAGCCATGCGCAGAGGCAGGTTCTCATTGGAATGAATGGCAGCAAGCACCAGATTGGTGCCGCTGTCTTTTTCGTTGTGCAGCAAACGATAGCTTCCTACAATAAAAAGACCTCCCAGAGGAAGCAGAAAGATCAGCCAGTTATGGGCCATCCTTGTGGAGGTGCACAGATCCATACAGTAAAAAAAGGCTGTGCCTACAAATCCCATAATGACTCCGGCTATAATAGCAAAAAGAATCCATTTGGCGGAATCCTTTGTACTTTTCATGAAATGAAGAAAATGATTTTTTAATCCAAGCATCGTATATTCCTTTGTTTTTATATTCCTTTGTCTTTTATTTGCAAGTGATAGCAAAATCGTATATACTTATACTATATGTTGTTGTAAAGAAAAAATCAAGAATACAGTTTATGAAAACGAAAAAGCAGGTGTCAGTGTGCGAAAGAAAATTCAGGATCTGGTTAAGGGAAGATTTGAATATGAGAAACCGGAAGTCATACTTCCCTATGAAGAGTTTAAGTTTAAAGTATTGGAAAATGATATATTCAGAGGAGAGATATGGATAAAGAGTGCCAACGATTGTACCATTCGCGGCAATGTGGTATCTGATAACAACAGCATCCGTATTTTGAACCAGCAGTTTGAGGGAAAGAAGGTTACGATTTCCTTTGAATATCAGAGCCCATCCATGAAGGAGGGAATGACAGACAAGGGACGTTTTATTTTTACTACAAATGGCGGCGAGTATGTGATTCCGTTTACGGTCAGTGCATCCAGATATTATTACGGAACCAGTATCGGAAGTATAAAGACGCTGAATGATTTTGTAAATCTTGCAAAGCTGAACTGGAAAGAGGCATTACAGATTTTCGGTTCCAGACATTTTCTGAATATATTTCATGGGGGAGAGGAAAAATGGAGGCTTCTCTATGAAGGTTTGTGCCGCAATGGAATCTCTTCTCATGCAATGGAAGAATTTCTGATCGGAACAGGGAAAAAACAGCGTAATACGTTTATGATGGAAGAGCAGGAGAGAAACTTTGAGTTTGTAAAGCAGCCGGTTTCCGATATGCTCAATGTAAGAAAGAGCCAGTGGGGATTTCTAAAGCTGCATATAAGCTGTGATGCGGATTTCATTCGATTAGATCAGCATACACTTTCCATGGAGGATTTTAACGGAAAACATGCTTATATTTCTTATAAAATTTTGCCCCGTTATCTTCATGCCGGAAAGAATACTGCGTTGATTACAGTATCAAGTACCTTTGAATCCTGTCAGTGTGTTATCACTGTGTACAGAGAAAGTAAAAAAGAAATTGATCTTGAGAAAATTCACGGAGAAATATACGAACAAAGTCTACTGATGGAAGAATATATGGACTTTTGTCTCGGAAAATCCCGTAAGGAGACATGGATCAATAAAAGTTTAGATTATCTGGAACAATTTACATGCAGACACCCGGAAAATAAATGGTATCCGCTGTACCGTATCCAGCTTCTCATTGCGGCAGATAAAAAGGAAGAGGCAAATCGACTTCTTGAGACGATCAAAAGTGAATGCAACGATAAACGATCCGGAATATGGGGTTACATCCTGTATCTGTCTGCGCTCCTTTATCCCGATGGAGATTTTGTAAAAGAGCAGACGATGAAGATTCGGGAGTTGTTCTTTAGAGATCAGGATGATGCGATGCTGTTCTGGATGCTGTTGTATCTCGATGAAAGCTTTGCCAGAAATAAAACAAGAAAATATAATACGCTGCGTAACTATATGGAGCGCGGACATTACAGCCCTGCTTTTTACATAGAAGCATACCGTCTGCTGGAATATTTTCCTGAAATTGCAGAAAATCCCGGTAACTTTGAATATCGTCTGTTCTATTGGGCGGCGAAGAGAAAGATCTTGAGTGTTCCGCTGGCACAGTTGATCATTCGCGAGGCAGAAAAAAAGAATATATTTGATCCGAAATTCTACTATCTTCTGGTACGCTGTACAAAAATATTAAAGACAGATGCGGCAATCCGCAGTATTTGTGTATATCTGATCAAAACGCAGAAAATCGGTCCGGCATATTTTGGATGGTTTCAGAAGGGTATTGCTGCGGATCTTCGGATTGCGGGACTGTACGAAGCATATCTCATGTCATGGCGAAAATCGGACGGAGAGCTTCCGATGCCGGTACTGAAATATTTTGAGTTAAATACGACGCTTCCTTCCAGTCAGAAGGCAATTCTGTATTCTTATGTGGCACGAAACAAAGAGCGTCTTGCGCAGGAGTGGGATTACTATATGAAGTCTGTACTTTCCTTTGCGGAGGATGAGCTTAAGAAAGGACATATGAGTGAGGATCTTGCTGTATTATATGCAGCATATAAACAGCATGTTGGACAGGATCAGTTTGATGCAGTAAAAGGAGATATCGAATCCTTCTACAAGATAAGCTGCCCGGTGGAGAAATTTACCAATGCAGCTGTGCTTCAACAGGAAAACCGTCTCGGTCAGTTGGTAAATTTAAGCGGACGAAGCGCTTATGTACGTCTGTTTTTGGACCCTTATGTCATTTTATTTGAAGATATCAACGGGTATCGCTATGTATCAGACGGTCTGTGCAGAGTAAAGCAGATGATACCCGGAAGAGAACTGGTTCATCTTTATGAGACACTGGAAGCCGCAGAGCAGGCGGATACACAGGATGTACCGAAACTGTCATTGAACGAGCAGTTAAACGCATCCCGCTGTACGATTCAGGAGATGGAGGATCTGATTGAGAAAGCACGTAAAAATGGTATCGATACCATGGCTTTTGAAGAACAGCTTCTGATGCGTATGCTGTATTCGGAGCAATTTTCAAGAAATCATTTGCAAATGTTCGGGCGGCTGTACAGATACGGGGAGAATCAGAACCTCAAAAAGGCGTTTATTTCCTGGTACTCCTGGATATATCTTTGCCATGAGAGAGTGATTCCAGAGGAAATCTTTAAATACATTGCAGCCTGCATGGAAAGCTCAGATGAAGTAAATGAATTTTGTGAAATGGCGTGGTTGAAATATGCATCTCACAAGCGGTATTTTTCAGATACAGAGGAACGTCTGGTAAACAGGCTTCTGGAAAAATATCTTTCTCAGGGTGTTTATATGGACTTTTACCATGAATTTCCGGAAAATCTGCAAAGGAAATATCAGATTTATGATATGGAAATCATACAGTATACAGGAAAGCCAAAGCAGTCTGTCGTATTCCGGTATGAGATGGAGGATACGCTTCACACATACCGGGCAGAACAGTCAATGAAGGAAGTATTGCCGGGGATTTACATGTTCCATACAAAGCTGTTTGCTGACGAAATGCTGCGGGGTGATATTCTGTCTTATGATGAGAAGGGAGACAGTGTAATATGTGATACGGTTACGCTTTCCTGCAGGGATTGCGAAGAGAAGGATATATCCAGATATGGACGTTTAAATCAGGCAATTAAGGATATCACCAGTACAAAGGGTACAATGAACCTGTCCTCCCTGGAGGAGTATGCAAAACTGGATGATCTGACAGAACAGTTATTTCAAAAACTGTAGAGGGATAAAAGAATGGCAGTAATTGACAACAAAAGATATGTTTATTTGGGAATTGATCTTGCGGAACACCATGCCATGGTCAGTTATATGCTGGAGGGCATGGAAGAGCCAGAGACCATCAGTACGGTAGTGGGCGGTGATTCTTATAAAATTCCCTATGACTTTACATTTTCCCAGGTATTAGAAGAATATCTGGAAATTGAGAAAAATGAAGATGCCAGGACGGAATATTTTCAAAAATGGATCGCTTTATTTCATCGGATCCTGCAACTGAGGATCAGGTTGAATCTGGACCGGTATGAAATGTGTCTTGGTATTGCCCTGGCTGATCTGGATCAGAAAAAAATCAGCTTTCTGGACTATACGCTGAAACAATTTGGAATTTCACGCAGTCGTGTAAAATATATGGAATATTCAGAGAGCTTTTTCTACTTTACTTATCATCAGCAGCCAATTATCTGGCAGCATCAGGTGGCGTTATTCCGGTATGCCGGAAATGAACTGGAATGCATGATTTTGGAGCGGAATGGCAGAAGCGTGCCTCAGCAGGTACAGATGAGAAAGGTGAGCTGGACATTTCCAGACAAGGAAACAGCAGCGAACTGGAAGAAGGATACTTTTTTATCCGCATGTATGCAGGAAATTTTTCAAAAACATGTGATATCGGCTGTCTATTTGATTGGTGATGATTTTAATATAGACTGGATGAAAGAGTCAAAGCGTCTTGTCATTTCAAACCGGAAAGCGTTTTTAGGACAGAATCTTTTTACAAAGGGAGCTTGTTATGCAGTGGCTTTGAGAAGAGATGCCAGATGGTCCTATACTTTCCGAACAGATTATAAAATAGCATCTACCATCCGTATTAAAGTGAGGAATGAAGGGCAGGAAATTATGCTTCCCCTTGCTACCGAAGGTCAGAACTGGTTTGAATGCAGTGTTTCTTATGAATTTATGCTCCGCGGTTCAGCGAAAATTGATTTGTATCAGTACTATGGAGAGAAAAATACATTTCAGATTCAATCTCTGAAACTGACCAATCTGCCTGCAAGACCGGGAAAAACCATGCGGCTTTCTCTGGAAGCACATGCGATCAACAATCGTACATGTCGTATTACTGTCAGAGATCTTGGCTTTGGTGATTTTTACAATACCTCCGGAAGAAGCTGGAAGTTTGATGTTGCCATGTATCCGAAGAAGCTGTCTGAGACAGATTCTTCCGGCAAAAATGTAAAGGAATGATGATATGGGTGAATTGATTTTATGTACGCATCCTACTGCTTCAAAGCCATATGAAGTAACGGAATCGCGTATCAATTTATATACGATAGAAGAGTTATGTTATTATCTGGAAGAATCTCTGTCGATTCTGGAGGAAACCTTTTTTACGGAAAAACTGTGTGACTGGATCTCACAGGAACTGGATTTCCCGGAACTGGCGGACGCACTGTGGGGGCTGATTTTTAAAAAAGCCTCTGTTTCGGAATGCGTAAGACTGATTTTTAGAATGTCTCAATGCTATCTACCCCAGGAGCTTAACGGTGTGGAACAGACGTTGGAATCTATGAAGGGGAAAAGCCTGTTAGAGCGCAAAAAAATCAAAATTGATTATCAACTGGATAATAAGGTATACAGTAATTGCATCCGGGAATACGAGAAAATGCTTGTAAGTGAAGAGGCAGATTCCATGTCAGATGAGTTTAAGGGCAGCCTGTATCATAATCTTGGTGTGGCGTATGCCGGTATGTTTTTGTTTACAGAGGCGGCTTCCTGTTTTTCAAAGGCTTACCATCTTAATGGCAGGGAGGAGAGCAGAGCGTGCTATTTTTATGCACTGCAATTTATTTCGCCGGAGCATCCGATGAGCGAGGATGACCTGGGCGCCGATTTTGATGCTTTGATCCGGTATAAAGATGATTTTAATCGGATTGAGGCAGAATCCGCGCTGAATGGACAGAGAAACATATTTCAGCTTGCAGCGGAAAAAAGAACATCTCTGGAAAAACGGGAACTATTGCTGAACCTTAT
>CAYRZL010000105.1:0-8232 GCA_964428795.1 uncultured Lachnospiraceae bacterium
AAAAGATAAATAAAAACATCGTATGGTTGTGAAAACGATACGATGTTTTTTCACTTTATGAAGCTGATTTAATCGTTGCCCGAAACGGTTTGCTTCGGCAGCATGTCCAGGTAGAAAACTGTAACCGTCTGGAACATATAGGGGATGATCCAAAGGTATCCGACTCCAAAGGACAGCATGCCTAATAGTATCCATCCGATAAAGGAAATCTCTGTGCAGAACAGCTTCCATTTAGTTCCCTTCATCATATGATAACTTTCACGGAAGGCTGCCATAGCGTTCCAGCCCGGATGATCCAGAAGCAGGAAAACAACCTGGCTGAACATGAGCGCCACGATGATCGTAACAATGATTCCTGCGGCTAACAACGCATATCCGATGGCGGACAGTGTAGAAGGCTGAGGCGCCGACAGTTCGTCTCCGGTCATGTTTAGAACAATACGCCCGGGAAGCAGAAATGCATTATTCAGGATGGCAAGTAACAGCCCGGTGATCAGAAAAAGGTCCGGCTGATTGCGAAAGCCCCAGAACAGGTCCATGAGGGACGGGGATGCTCCTCTGGCAATGGCGAGATGGATACGGGAAATTCCTGCCTGAAAAACCACTGCGATCATGGAAATGATGATCAGAGCTATATAATAAATGATTTTATTAGCCAGACTTGGATCATTTGCCTGCCGGATTGCAAAAGGCGCCGTTACCAGTGCAATAATGAGAAAATAGATCAGCATCGAGCTGATACACACTCCATAAGAACCGGGTAAATTGCTTCTTGCGGTTGTTTTTAAATCAGATATTTTTGAATTCATATTGAACATACACTCCGTTCTGATGTAAAATGTCTGGCAGATAATCGGAAAAAATATTCTGCTTTGTCAGCTTACTGGTATTCGTTTAAAAGCTGATTCATAGTATAAGTATATTTTTCCATATAGTCGTTGTAAAATTCCTGAATGCTTCCATATTCTGTAAAAATAAAGTGGAATACGAATGCAAAAATTGCGGCAAGGATTACCAGTGCGCATATGGATATCAAAATGCCGGTCTTGCTTTGAGAATTGCATTTTGGCGCGCCGCCTCTGGACAAAAGACCGAGAACGATACTGATTCCGCCGAAGATCAGTGGTGTATATACAAATATAACCGTAGCGATGGCGAGAACCCCAAGGATCAGGGAAGCATTTGCCATCAGGCGGCGGCTTTCAGAAGCCATTCGTTGTTTGTCCGGTGTCTGACCGGTCATGTATGGGTCTGTCATGTTCAAACACCCTTTCTGAAGATTAACAATAAAAACAGTATATCACCGGGACGAGGGAAAAACAATCCCCGGATGATTGGGTGTTGAAGGAAAATGGGAAATCGGCTATTATGTATATCGAAGATTTTATTATGTTTCTGGTCAGAAAGGAGCCAGTATGGATATTATAAAAGTATTAGCACAGGAGTTAAATATAAAACCGAAGCAGGCACAGGCCGCAGTGGAATTGATTGATGAGGGGAATACCATTCCCTTTATTTCCCGATACCGCAAAGAGGCGACAGAGGGATTGAATGATGAGATTCTCCGTAATCTTTTTGAAAGACTGAATTACCTGCGCGGGTTGGAGGAAAAGAAGCAGCAGGTATTGCAGACCATCGAAGAGCAGGGCAATCTGACCGAAGAGCTGCGCCGGCAGATCGAGGCGGCGGCCACTCTGGTGGCGGTGGAGGATCTGTACCGCCCATTCCGCCCGAAGCGAAGAACGAGAGCAATGGTGGCAAAGGAGAGAGGATTAGAACCACTCGCTCAGATCATTCTGCTGCAAAAGACAAAAAAAGAGCTGCTTTTGGAGGCAGAAGCGTTCGTGGATCCGGAAAAAGAGGTGAATACCCCTCAGGATGCTCTGGAAGGGGCAAAGGATATTCTGGCAGAGTATATTTCGGACAGTGCAGAGTACCGGACTTATATCAGACAGATCACCATGCGCAAGGGGAAAATTGTATCCAGTGCGAAGGATGCAGAGGCAGAATCCGTGTATGAGATGTATTACGATTATGAAGAGCCTGTTGCAAAAGCGGCAGGGCACCGGATTCTGGCGTTAAACCGCGGGGAGAAAGAAAAGGTTTTGACCGTAAAAGTGGAGGCACCGGAAGAGGACATTGCCCGTTATCTGGAAAAACAGATTCTGGTGGGGCATAATACCGTTACAGAAGATATTATAAAAGAAGTGATTGCAGACAGCTATAAGCGTTTGATCGCACCTGCCATTGAGCGCGAGATCCGAAACGAACTGACCGAGCATGCGGAGGACGGGGCCATCCGGGTATTTGGAAAAAACCTGAATCAGCTATTGATGCAGCCTCCTATTGCGGGACGGACTGTTCTGGGCTGGGATCCGGCATTCCGTACCGGCTGCAAGCTGGCGGTGGTAGATCCCACGGGAAAAGTGCTGGATACCAAAGTGATCTATCCTACCGCTCCCCAGAATAAAGTGGAGGAATCAAAGCGTATACTGAAACAGATGATTGCGAAATACGGAATCTCCCTGATCTCTGTCGGAAACGGTACCGCGTCCAGAGAATCCGAGCAGGTCATTGTGGAGCTTTTAAAAGAGATCAAGACTCCGGTACAGTATGTGATCGTGAATGAGGCAGGAGCCTCCGTATATTCTGCCAGCAAGCTGGCGACAGAGGAGTTCCCGGAATTTGATGTGGGACAGCGCAGCGCCGCATCCATTGCAAGACGTTTGCAGGACCCGTTGGCAGAGCTGGTAAAAATCGACCCGAAAGCTATCGGTGTGGGACAATATCAGCATGATATGAATCAGAAAAAGCTCAATGAGACGCTGGGCGGCGTAGTGGAAGACTGTGTAAACCGTGTGGGCGTGGATTTGAATACAGCATCTGCATCCCTGCTTGAGTATATTTCCGGCATTTCCAAAGCAATTGCCAGGAACATTGTGGCATATCGGGAGGAAAACGGAGCGTTTACCGAGAGAAAACAGTTGTTGAAGGTGGCGAAGCTGGGACCGAAGGCATATGAACAGTGTGCGGGATTCTTGCGGATCCCGGACGGAAAAAATCCGCTGGACGCTACCAGCGTGCATCCGGAGAGCTACGGGGCGGCAACAGAGCTGCTGCAGCGCATGGGATATACAATAGAGGATTTGAAACAGCGCAGGCTTGCAGGAATTTCAAAGAAGCTTCATCAGCCGGAAAAGCTTGCCGGGGAGCTTGGTGTGGGTGTGATGACCCTGCAGGATATTGTAAAAGAGCTGGAAAAACCGGCGAGAGATCCGAGAGAGGACATGCCTCTGCCGATTCTTCGTACCGATGTGCTGGAGATGAAGGATCTGCAGCCGGGTATGCAGCTAAAAGGAACCGTGCGAAATGTCATAGATTTCGGCGCTTTTGTGGATATCGGCGTACATCAGGACGGACTGGTACATATTTCCCAGATGACAGACCGCTATATAAAGCATCCGCTGGAAGTGGTCAGTGTGGGAGATGTGGTAGACGTGCAGGTTATGAGCGTGGATGTGAAAAAGAAACGGATCGCACTTACGATGAAGCTGAGTGAGGGAAAATAAAATGGCACAGACAGTGATAGAATCGTTTTCAGAAAAAGACACATATGATCTGGGCGTAGAAATGGGACGCAGGGCAAAACCGGGAGAGGTCTATACCCTGGTGGGAGATCTGGGCGTGGGAAAAACCGTTTTTACCCAGGGCATTGCAAAAGGCCTTGAAATAGACGAGCCCATCTGCAGCCCCACCTTTACCATTGTGCAGGTATATGAGGAGGGACGGATGCCCTTCTACCATTTTGACGTGTACCGCATCGGAGATATTGAGGAAATGGATGAGATCGGCTACGAGGATTACTTTTACGGGCAGGGATTGACCATGATCGAGTGGGCGAATCTGATCCGTGACATACTTCCCCGCAAATATAAAGAGATTATGATAGAAAAAGATCTGGAAAAAGGCTTTGATTACAGGCGGATCACCATAGAGGAGGTGGAGCGGTCATGAAAATACTGGCACTGGATAGTTCCGGACTGGTGGCAAGCGTGGCACTGGTGGAGGATGACAACATGCTTGCAGAGTACACGGTGAATTACAAAAAGACACATTCTCAGACACTGCTCCCCATGTTAGATGAAATCGGAAGCATGATCGATCTGGATCTGCAGACCATAGATGCAGTGGCAGTGGCTGGCGGACCGGGATCATTTACCGGACTGCGTATCGGTTCAGCTACCGCAAAGGGCTTGTGTCTTGCTTTGGACAAACCGATCATTCACATCCCAACGGTGGATGGGCTGGCGTATAATCTGTATGGGGCAAGAGACATGGTCTGCCCATTGATGGATGCCAGAAGAAATCAGGTTTATACGGGATTGTATGAATTTGATGAGAAGGGTATGCATGTCATTTTAGAGCAATGTGCGGTATCCATTGATGAGATCATAGAGGAAATCAACAGGCAGAATCGCCCGGTGGTATTTTTGGGAGATGGGGTTCCGGTATTTCGGGCTGTAATTCAGGAAAAATGCAAGACCGTCTATTCCTTTGCCCCGGCTCATTTAAACAAACAAAGAGCAGCGGCCGTGGCAGCACTGGCGCTGGAATACGCAAAAGGAGGATGGGTTCAGACCGCGGCAGAGCATCGCCCGGATTATCTGAGACTGTCTCAGGCAGAGCGGGAGCTAAAGGAAAAGCAACATGGAATACAAGATCAGGCAAATGTGTGATGGGGATGTGCCCCAGGCGGCAAAGCTGGAAAAAATCTGCTTCTCAGAACCGTGGAGCGAACAGGGATTTCTGGACGGGATAAAGCAGGAGAAAAATCTGTTTCTGGCAGCGGTTGAAAAGCAGGAGAAAAATCTGTTTCTGGCAGGTTATGTGGGCATGTATGTGGCAGGCGATGAAGGCGAGATCACCAACGTAGCAGTTCACCCTGATTTTCGCAGACAGGGTATTGGTAAAAAGCTATTGCAGCACCTACTGCTGATGAGCAGACAAAGAGGAATTTCCCGTATCGTGCTGGAAGTGCGCGTATCCAACCGGGCCGCTATATTATTATATGAAGAGACTGGATTTTCGGCGGCAGGTGTGAGAAAAGGATTTTATGCAATGCCGAGAGAGGACGCATTGATCATGGTGTGGGAGGAATGACAGATGAGAAAGCCGGACGGGCAAATAGTATGTAACTGCTGCGGTAAAGCTCTGCGGCAGAAAGGCGATCTGATAATGGAAGATTATCTTCACCTGAAAAAAGAGTGGGGATATTTTTCCGAAAAAGACGGAAAAGTGCAGGAGGCACATATTTGTGAAGCCTGCTATGATGACTGGGTACGGACTTTTGTTATTGCGCCCGGGGAACAGGAAAAATTGGAGTATTAGATATGTTAGACGTATGTTTGCTGGGAACCGGCGGCATGATGCCCCTTCCCTATCGAAAATTAACAGCACTTATGACAAGGTATAATGGAAGCAATGTGCTCATTGACTGCGGAGAGGGGACGCAGGTTGCCATTCGCGAAAGCGGATGGAGCGTGCATCCCACAGATGTGATCTGTTTTACCCATTACCATGCAGATCATATCAGCGGTCTGCCGGGATTATTGCTTACACTGGGAAATGCAGAAAGAACCACCCCTCTGCTTATGATCGGACCGAAGGGTCTGGAACGCGTGGTGAATGCATTGCGGGTCATTGCACCGGAGCTTCCTTTTGAGATACAATTTCACGAGTTTGTGGAGCGGGAAGAGACGATCCGTGTAAATGGATATAAAATAGATGCCTTCCGTGTCAATCATAATGTAATCTGTTACGGATACTCCCTGGAAATCGAACGGGCAGGACGGTTTGATGTGGAACGAGCCAGAGAGCAGCAGATTGAACAGCGCTATTGGAACCGTCTGCAAAAAGGAGAAACCATCGAGACGGACGGACGTATATTGACGCCGGATATGGTGTTAGGGGAACCGAGAAAAGGGATCAAGGTTACCTATTGTACAGATACCCGTCCTACGGATACGCTGGTGCAGCACGCAAAAGGGTCTGATCTTTTGATCTGCGAGGGAATGTATGCAGAAAAAGAGAAGGAGGCAAAAGCAAGACAAAATAAACATATGACATTTTATGAGGCGGCGAAGGTCGCAAAAGAAGCACAGGTTCCGGAACTGTGGCTGACACATTTCAGTCCCTCTCTTGTGCGGGCGGAAAACTATATGGATCAGGTGCGCAGTATATTTCCCAACGCCCATCTGGGCAGGGACGGTAAGATCGTAGAGCTTAAGTTTCAGGACGAATAAGCGAAAACGAAATGTTTATGATAAAAGCAGGGATGAGGATAATGGAAACAGAACAGATTCAGAGTAGTAAAATGAAGCAGGATATTACGATTCTTGCTATAGAAAGCTCGTGTGATGAGACAGCGGCAGCCGTAGTGCGGAATGGAAGAGAAGTTTTATCGAATGTAATTTCTTCCCAGATTGCGCTGCATACTTTATATGGAGGCGTGGTGCCGGAGATCGCATCGAGAAAACACATTGAAAAAATCAATCAGGTCATTCAGGAGGCACTCGGACAGGCAAACATGGGGCTGGATGATATGGATGCTATTGCAGTGACCTATGGACCGGGACTGGTAGGGGCGCTTCTGGTAGGGGTTGCAGAGGCAAAAGCCATCGCTTATGCCAGAAAAATGCCACTGATCGGAGTGCATCACATTGAAGGACATATCAGTGCCAATTATATTGAAAATAAAGAATTGGAGCCTCCGTTTCTTTGCCTTGTTGTGTCCGGAGGACATACGCATCTGGTGAAGGTGAATGATTATGGCAAATATGAAATACTGGGAAGAACGAGAGATGATGCGGCAGGAGAGGCTTTTGATAAAGTGGCACGGGCTATTGGCTTAGGTTATCCGGGCGGCCCGAAGATTGAAAAGCTGTCAAAAGAGGGGAATCCGGATGCAATCCGTTTTCCGAGGGCAAAGGTGAATGATGATCCTTATGATTTCAGCTTCAGCGGTGTGAAATCAGCAGTGCTTAACTATATCAACGGATGTAAAATGAAGGATATTCCGATTGTGGAGGCTGATATAGCGGCATCCTTCCAGAAAGCGGTGACAGATGCGCTCATTGATCATGCCATGATGGCAGTGGATGAATTTGGACTGGATAAATTTGCCATTGCAGGCGGCGTTGCGTCCAACGCAACGTTAAGGGAAGGTATGCGGGCTGCGTGTGAGAAAAAAGGAGTTGCATTTTTCCATCCGTCACCGATTCTTTGTACGGATAATGCGGCTATGATCGGCGCGGCAGCCTATTACGAGTATCTGTCGGGAACCAGACATGGATGGGATCTGAATGCAATTCCGAATTTAAAACTGGGAGAGCGGTAAACTATGAAAAAAACAGCGGCAATCGTACTGGCTGCCGGAAAAGGCAGCAGGATGAAAAGTGATGTACAAAAGCAGTTTCTTCTATTAAAAGAGAAACCGATCCTATATTATTCCCTGAAAGCATTTCAGGACAGTCCGGTATCAGAAATTATTCTGGTAACGGGAGCGGATACGATGGCATATTGTAAAAAGGAAATTGTGGAAAAATATAATCTGGATAAAGTGACAGAGATCGTGGCTGGAGGAGCAGAACGGTATGTTTCTGTATATCATGGACTGCAGGCGGTGGCAGATGCAGATTATGTGCTGATTCATGATGGCGCACGTCCGTTTTTGCAGATGGATATCATACAGCGGACTATGGAGGGGGCTGTCTTATATGGCGCGTGTGTGGCGGCGATGCCGGTAAAGGATACGATAAAGATCGCAGATCCGGAAGGGTTTGTGATTGAAACTCCGGACCGGTCTGCATTATGGGGGATGCAGACCCCTCAGGCATTTGAATTGCCTCTGATTCGGAAGGCTTATGATATGCTGATGGAATCTCCGGTGCAAAATGTGACAGATGATGCTATGGTGGCGGAACAGATGCTTGGGACGAAAATCAAACTGGTTTACGGTGCATATACGAATTTGAAAATCACCACACCGGAGGATATGGACGTGGCACAATCCATTTATTCAAAAATTTGGGAATAATATATGAAAAATATGTGAAAAACAGTATTGACATGCCAATTCTTTAATGATACAATAACATTCGCGCTGACAAATGGCGTACATGGAGAGATATCGAAGTGGTCATAACGAGGCGGTCTTGAAAACCGTTTGTCCGA
>CAYRZL010000106.1:0-8156 GCA_964428795.1 uncultured Lachnospiraceae bacterium
TGTATAGGAGAAGAGGATTCTATTTCTGAAATTTTGGAAATTACGCATTCCGAAGGAGGCGCTGATCGAATCAACATTTCAGATGCAAATTTCCCATATATGCTGTATAATAAAAGTATAGACAAGCGAAGGGGCCTGTCCGCAATCAATGATGAACTGTCAGGAATGGGGGTCAAGAAAAGAAAATTTTTTCTCGCGGATCAATTGGCCGAAGAAAAAAGAGTTTGATTGAGGGATAAAGGAGGCGTTTATCATGAAAGATTATTCGGGGATGGAGGTTGAAGTTGTCAAGGACATCCGGCAGAGGACACATTGGCATCTGGAAATTGAAGTAGTCTTTGTGATTGAGGGAGAAGTAAAAGCAGTCGTTAGAGACAAGGAATACATATTAAAAAAAGAGGATGTCCTGCTGGTTGATTCTGGATTAACACACAGGCTGGACTGTAAGGAGAATACGCTTCTATGCATCGTAAAGTATCCTTGTACAATGCTGACAAAGGCTATGGGGAATAACGGAAACATTCTGGTCTGCAACAGTGTAAAAAACAGGAGTGAATCCTATCATGAATTGCGAAATATCTTCCACAGGCTTGTGCATCAGTACATTAAGGAAACACATCAGACGGACTATTTGAAAGAAAGTCTGCTCCTGCAGCTGTTGGATTGTTTGATTGAAAATTATCAGTTGGAAATCAGTCAGGCTTCAGCTGGAAAAGTCAGCGATGATGTGCGTATGCAGCAGATTATGCAATTTATCAGTCAGAATTTTCAGCAAAATATCAGCCTGTCAGGACTGGCGGAGCAGCTTTTTATTTCTCCGTCTACACTATCTCGAATCTTTAAAAAACAGACGGGAATCTATTTTGTAGATTATGTCAATCAGGTACGGGTTCGCTTTGCGATGTCTGAGCTGATGCATTCTGACAACAGTATCACGAAAATTGCAGCTGACAGCGGATTTTCCAATCTATCTGTCTTCAATCGTGTATTTAAAGACGTATATAAAATGACACCATCAGATCTCCGCAAACAGAAGCAAGCAGAGAAAGAGAAAAAACACGAAGAAAATGAAAAGCTTCGGGAAGATCTGCGTCATCAATTACAGGAAAAGGAATTGCGCTTGCCAGTGGAGGACAAGCAGTTTGTAAGCGTCAAGGTTGACGGAAATTCAGGTAAACTGTATCATAAATCATGGAACAAGGCCATCAATATTGGTTTTATGAATCAGTTGCTCCTGTCCAATCTGCAGGAGCATACTTTATATCTGGTAAAAAATCTTGGGTTTCAGTATGTACGTCTTTGGAATGTCTTTTCCCAGCAGCTGATGATTACAGACGGCAAACAGATCGGACGGTACAATTATCATCATCTGGATACAATTCTGGACTTTTTGGTTGCCAATCAAATTTATCCATTCATGGATTTTGGAATTCATCCGAATACAGCAATTCGCAGCTTTGGGAACACGGTTTTCTTTGAATATGACTATATCCGTTTCCAGTCCAAGCGGGCATGGGAAGCAATGCTGCATGATTTCATTGCACATGTCATCGAGCGGTATGGTGCGGATGAGGTCAGCAACTGGATTTTTGAATTAAGCTGCGACCGCAGACACATAGACAATAACAGCTTATATCAGGATAAAGATCATCCGTTTGACTTCTGTGAAGCCTTTGATTTCTTTTTCCATGAGATTAAAAAATACCTGCCGGAAGCGCAGGTGGGAGGACCATCCTTTATTGTGGATTGGGATATTCCGTTCCAGAAGCGGTTCTTTACGCAGTGCATGGAGCGTCAGTGTGTACCGGACTTCATTTCATTTATGGTTTATCCTTACACGATGAAAGATCATGGAGATAATGTCATTGCAGTTCGCACGGAATCCCAAAATGCCGAATTGGAAATGATACGCAGTATGAAGACCCGCATCGAACGCATGGGGCTGACACAGTGTAAGCTGTATATTTCGGAGTGGAGCAATTCCCTGTCCAACCGAAATTATTTTAATGATAGCTGCTTCCGCGGCGCATACATGGCACGAATGTTGGCGGAGATATGGGACAGCGTGGATATGATCTGTCTGCGTATGGGTTCCGATCTGGTGGGCAGCTATTATGATACCACACAGGTTGCAGACGGTAATCTGGGCTTGCTGACCCGCACCGGAATCCGCAAGCCTGCGTATTTTACGGCCTACGGCATGAATCATCTGGGAGATCATTGCATTGCAAGAGATAGAAACTATATTATTACCCGAACAAATCGCAAAAGCTTTTATATTGTATGCTTCAATATGAAAAATTATAGCTGTGATTACTTTCTGAAGGAAGAATTTGACATTCGTCCGGGAGAGATTTCCGATTTCTACGAAAATCATGACCCGGTGGAAATTGATATTGTATTGGATCAGTTGCCGGATGATATGGAATACATTATGAAAAGACGGATGATCCTTGACGGAGAGGGCAGTCTGCTGTATGAATGGTCCCGTTTTCAGTACGAAAGAGAACTGGAAAGTATGGATTTCAAGTATCTGCACGATGCCTGCTTCCCAAGAATGCTTATGCAGCGTATGCGGGCAGAAAAGGGAAAGCTGCACATTTCTGTAAAGCTGCAGCCGAATGAGGTGGACTTCCTTCACATTTTCTCTAAGGCGAAGTGAAAATTGCAAATAAGGCAGAAAAGTGAATAAAAAAAGCGGTCAGAGTATGCGCAAATACGTGCAATCTGACCACTTTTTTTGCGCTTGCGGTGAAAAAATAATGAAAGAAATTGATGGAATTTTGCAGGGCAAATGCTTTGCCTGATTTTTTTGCAACAAATGCACAGAAAACTGCAATCAAAAAGAAGATTGATTGTGAAATTGTATATATAATAGAAGCATCACAAGAGAGCGCTCACTTAAAAATGTTGAAGATATCCGGAATGTCTGAAACAAATCTTTGAAAAGAGGAGAGAAACAAAAAATGGCTGAAAAGAAATTAGCTTCCAAGGCTGCGGTTTTCTGCTACGGCTTTGGCGATCTGGCCTCACAGTTTGTATGGAGCTTCGTAGGTTCTTATCTGACGCTGTTCTATACAGATATCGTAGGTCTGGCACCGGGTATCGTATCCGCGATCATGCTGGGCGCGAGAATCTGGGACGCTGTAAATGACCCGATGATGGGAGCAATTGCTGAACGAACCAGATCCAGATGGGGACGTTTCCGTCCGTATATTGCCTTCGGCTGCCCGATTCTGGCGATCTTCGGCGTACTTACTTTTACCAATCCATTTGGCGGCAGCAGCACTGCAGGCGTAATCTGGGCCGCGGCTACTTACATTATAGCAGGTATGGTTTACACCTTGACCAATATCCCGTATTCCTCTCTGGCAGGCGTTATGACAGAGGATGCGAATCAGAGAAACATGATTAACACCTCCCGCAATATCGGTATGAATGCAGGTATGGTTATTGTAAATGCATGTTCCCCGATTCTTGCGTTGAAGTTCTCCGGCGCAAGCGCTGAGGTCGCAAACGGCAATGGATATATGATGACTGCTTTAGTATACGGCATCATTTCCATCCCGCTGTTCCTGCTGGTATTCGTTACCTCTAGGGAACATGTACAGCCGGTAGGCGAGCCTGAAAAATTCTCGCTGATCGATACCTTTAAAAATCTGGTTCAGAACAAGTACCTGATGATTGTCACGCTGGTTATGACTTTACAGATGACTGCATTTATGGGCCGCATAGCAGTTTGTGCATTCTGGGTCATTTATTGCCTGGGTTCCTTCACCATGATCTCTCTGATTATGACCATGCCAACCTTGCTTGCAGTCATTGGTTCTCTGTTTGTTCCGGCTGCTGCCAAGAAGTTCGGCAAGCGCAATGTTCTGATGTATTCCATGCTGATCCAGGCAGTAGGCCTGCTGATTATGTACTTTGCGCCGTTTGACAACATGAAGATGGTACTGGCTGGCAACTTTGTTTTCGGTATCTTCAATGTAGGCTTCCCGATGACGCTGTCTATGGTTGCTGATTCCGTTGACTACATGGAACTGAAATCGGGTGTTCGTACCGATGGCACGGCATACGCTGTGTATGGTCTGGCTACCAAGCTGGGCAACGCAATCGGCGGCTCCGTTGGCATCCTGCTGCTGGCCGCATTCGGCTACGTTGCGGGAGCTGAGCAGACGGCGGAAGCGATGGGTGGTATCAACACGGTTGTAAACCTGATCCCGGCGATCCTGTTTGTTCTGGCCGCTGCAGCTTGCCTGCTGTGGAGAATGTCCGATAAGGATGCTGATGATATCCGTGCTCAGCTGCACGAGAAACATGCCGTCAATCAGCAAGCTGACTGACGTGAAGAAATATGAGACAAAAATTCATTTAAGGAAATAACAGACATAGGAGGCTTAATTATGAAAAACGGTAAATTACAGGTAGCTGTTATCGGCTGCGGCGGCATTGCAAACCAGAAACATTTTCCGGCGCTGACATCTCAGGCTGACAAATGCGAAATTGTTGCATTCTGCGATATCATTGTAGAGCGCGCGGAAACGGCTGCCAAGAAGTTCGGCACTCCGGACGCTAAGGTTTACGAGGATTACAACGAGCTGCTGAAGGACGCGGAGATCGACGTGGTACATGTCTGCACGCCAAACGTGGCACATTGCCCGATCACCGTAGCTGCATTTAAAGCCGGAAAGCATGTCCTGTGCGAGAAGCCGATGGCTGCAACCACTGAGGACGCACAGAAGATGATGGACGCATGGAAGGAGTCCGGCAAGAAGTTTACCATCGGTTATCAGAACCGTTTCCGTCAGGACTCTCAGATTCTGAAGCGTACATGCACCGAAGGCAAGCTGGGCGAGATCTATTTTGCAAAAGCTCATGCAATTCGCCGCCGTGCGGTTCCGACCTGGGGCGTATTCCCGAACAAGGCGTTGCAGGGCGGCGGTCCGCTGATTGATATCGGCACCCATGCGCTTGACATTACTCTGTGGTGCATGGACAACTATGAAGTGGAAAGCGTATCCGGCTCCGTATTTGAAAAGCTGGGTCATTCAGCAGAGGCGGCAGAAGGCAACATGTTTGGTCCGTGGGATCCGGAAACCTTTGAAGTAGAAGACTCTGCGTTCGGATTTGTTAAAATGAAGAACGGCGCGACGATCTTCCTGGAATCTGCATGGGCATTGAACATAAAGGATTCCCGTGAAGCGGCGTGTACCCTGTGCGGCACCAAGGGCGGCGCAGAGCAGTTGGGCGGCATGAGCCAGGAGTCCTATGACCTGGTATTCAACCAGACCACCGGCGGTGTGCTGACAGAGGAGAAAATTTCCGAAGCGGGGTCAATTGCATTCTTTGAAGGTGCAAGCGCTGCGCCGGAGGTTAAGGAATGCAAGCAGTGGATGGAAGCTATTCTGAATGATACGGAGCCGCTGGTTAAGCCGCAGCAGGCATTCGTAGTCACCCAGATTCTGGATACCATCTACAAGTCCGCAAGAGAGGGAAAGGAAATCAAGCTGGGCTAATTCATGACATTTTAAATAGAGGGACAGGTCACTGATGACCTGTCCTTATACCAAACAGGAGGGAATTATAATGTCTAAGATCAAAACCTGCGTCAGTCTGTACAGCCTGCAGGATGAATATCTGAACAAGCGCATGGATCTGGAACAGATCATGCATTATATCAAGGAATGCGGCGCTGAAGGCGTTGAAATTCTGCCGGATCAGATGCTGAAGGGTTCTCCGGAGCCGTCTGAAGAAACTTTGGCACAGTGGCATAAGTATCTGGCAGATACCGGTCTGAAACCGGTGATTTCTGACGTATTCCTGAACACAAACCTGTACAAGAATCGTTCCCTTACAAAGAGGGAATGCATTGAAGCCCTGATAAAGGAGATTCAGCTGGCAAACAAGATGGGAATGAAGATGATCCGTCTGGTATCCATGGTACCGGCTTGGGTTATTGAGCCGCTGCTCCCGTATTGTGAAGGATATGACGTTGTCATCGCTCTGGAGGTTCACGCAGGCATGGCGTTTGATGTACAGGCCACCAATGACTTCATCAAGGAAATGAAGCGTGTGAATTCTCCATATGTTGGTCTGGTTATTGATACCGGCATCTTCTGCCGCCGTATGCCGCGCGTTGTACGTAACTACGAAATATCCGTTGGCACTACGCCGGAAATTTTCGATTACATGGATAAGCTGTTCGATCAGGGCACTGACTTCCATCAGCTGTTGATCAAGACCGGCGGAAAATATCCGGATGAATTGACTGCCATGATGAACGAGCACGATAAGTTCTCCGTACCGCTGCTGGACGGCTATGAAAATTATCCGTATTCTGTACTGGATGATCTCATGCCATATATTAAGCATTTCCATCTAAAAACCTTCGAGATGACGGAGGAAGGTCCGGAGTATTCTCAGGATTACAAGGGCTTGATGGAATATCTGCATGAGCATAACTACGATGGTTATGTTTCCACCGAGTACGAAGGCAATCGATTCACGCTGGCCGGCCATCCGATGCAGGAGAAAAATCAGGTTAGAATGCAGCAGACTTACCTGAGGGAATGTCTGAAAGAAATTCAGGGCTAAGGAGGAGACACACATGTTTGATAATAACGTATTTAAGGAAGGCACCTGTGCCAATGTTGTAGAAAACGGTGTTGTTACCGGCTTCGAGCTGCAGACTCTGATCACCTATTACCGCGGCATTCCGATGTCCATGGTAGAGTATATCCGTGTTGCAGTTGACGGCGAGCAGGTTCCGGCGGAGAATATCCGTATTTCAGTTGATCAGGAAGACTGGTTCACCCTGAAGGAAGCAGAAACCGTCACCACTTATAAGTGGGAGTACGGCGAACCGCTGTATATCCGCGTTGCGCAGGAAGGCGGTCTTTCCAAGGGCACACATAAGGTTAAGCTGACGGTTGCAACCAGAACCGCATATATCCCGGTTCCACTGGAAGGCATCAAGGAACGCGATGTGGTGATTGCGTAAGCAGTGCGAAGATTTCTGATATTTTTGGAGGATATAAACTATGGCTAAGAAGGTATTAGGTTTATCATTCGGCCGCAAACTGGGGAACTGTGATATCATGGTCAAAACTGCGCTGATGGAATGTGAGAAGGCTGGCTGTGAGGTTAAATTTATCCGTGTGGATGAACTGGATATCAAGGCATGTACAGGCTGCATTTCCTGCGTTGTGGGCATGATTTCCGGCAGAGGCAAGGGTGGCTGCCCGATCAAGGATGATTTCCATATTCTTGATGAAGCGCTGATGGAATGCGATGCTGTCATCGTTGGATGCCCGACCTATGTGCTTAGCCCGACAGGGCGCTTTAAGACTGTATGCGATCGGATCGGACCATCTCATGACATCACCTTCCGCAAGGCCGCATATGAGGAGGGTCTTGCAGCAAACAAGCGCAAGGATCAGCTGCCGGACGAGCGTTCGTTCAAGAAGCGCGTTGGCGCATTGATCTCTGTGGGCGGCGCAATGACGCAGAACTGGCTGGCATTCATGCTGCCAACCATGTATGAGTTCACCATGTCAATGGGTATTGATGTAGTTGATATGCATGAATATTGGGGTGCTATGGCATATGAGCATGTGCTGGGCAACCATCCGCAGATGGATCGCATGGTTAAAATGGGTCAAAACATTGCAGCGGCGGTTCATGCTGCGTCTGAAGAAGAACGCACCAAATGGCGCGGTGAAGAAGGCAGCGCGTGTCCGGTATGCCACTGCAACATGCTGACAATATCCAAGGATAAGAAGTCCATTGAATGCCCGGTTTGCGGCATCTATGGCAATTTGGAGATTGTTGACGGCAAGATTGAAACCATATTCAGCGATGAACAGAAGAAACGCTCCCGTCTGTACTGGATCGGCAAGCTGGAGCATTCCACCGAGATCAAGACCTGTGCAGCAGGACCTGGTCAGATCCCGCATCTGAACGCGCTGAAGGCACCATACAGGGGCTACGGCGAATCATAAATATAAGACAACGAATAAAACTGGAAGCGCTGTGCCGGAGGGAAATTCTCCCTCCGGCATACATAAAAATCCGAAGAAAAGGAGAGAAAATTATGTTGCTGGGACTTGTCAGTGCAATTGCTGATACGATGAATTATGAGGAAATGATCGATTTCG
>CAYRZL010000107.1:0-7900 GCA_964428795.1 uncultured Lachnospiraceae bacterium
TGGTGGTTTCTTTTAAATCAGTATTGTGAATATATCCACAATATCATATAATCAACTTGCTGCTGGAGATTGGACGGAAGATGGTTCTATGCCGGTCTCCAAAAGAAAGCAGCGGGGCAGACCTGGAAGGTCTGTTTCAACTAATATTTATGAGAACAGAGGTGGAAGATGTGAGGATTGAAAAGAAGTATTATGACATTGCCAGCCGGGAGTGCAATGAAATCTGTGCGGAGCTGATCCGGGAAAAGGAGGAGCTTACAGAGGAAGAATGGGAAGCAGAAGCCCGTGCTACAGAGGCTGACCTGGAAAAACTGAAAAGAAGGTGCGAGGAGGAAAGCAGGAAGTGGAAAAAAGAGCCGGATGAAAAGAAGCAGAAGGAATTTCAAATCCTTTCTGACTGTGCGTTGTGGCTGGCAGAATACATGGGACTGAATGTCGTGGTGGAGCAGCCCGACCAGTTCCGGGGAAGGATTGTGCTGGAGGCGGAATTATTTCTTACGACCTGCAACACCAGCCATACCGTGAACGAAATTCTGTGCAGCCTGATCCAGAAATCCAGCCAGTATTGTCTTGGTTGTTCTTCCGGATTATGGGAGATGGAATTTCAGTTTGATCTATACCGGGAAGTGCCGGTGGAACAGGAGTAACGGGATTAGATTTATTCCCGTAAAACAGAGAAACAGGTATCCGTGCCTGCATAGATCATTGGCGTTTACGATAGGAGCAGTCGGAGCGGCTACTCTTCTTTTTTTGACAGAAAGGGGGCAGGCGATTATGGCAACTACCAGGATCATGCCATTGCATACAGGAAAAGGCCGGACCATCGGGCAGGCGGTCAGCGACATTATTGGTTATGTAGAAAACCCGGAGAAAACCGGGAATGGAAAACTGATTACCAGCTATCAGTGCGACAGCCGGACTGCGGATGCAGAATTTCTTCTGGCAAAGAAGCAGTATATCCAAAGAACAGGCAGGGTGCGGGGCGCGGATGATGTGATCGCGTACCACCTGCGCCAGTCCTTTGTTCCCGGGGAGATCACACCAGAGGAGGCGAACCGGCTGGGCGTGGAGCTGGCCCAGCGCTTTACGAAAGGAAACCATGCCTTTGTCGTCTGTACCCACACCGACAAGGCCCATATTCATAATCACATCATCTGGAGCGCGGTCAACCTGGAATGTGACCGCAAGTTCCGAAATTTTTGGGGCAGCACCAGGGCCGTGCGGCAGCTGAATGATACGATCTGCATTGAAAATGGCTATTCCATTGTGGAGAACCCGAAGCCCCACGGGAAGAGCTACGATAAATGGCTGGGAGACCAGGCGAAGCCTTCCCACCGTGAACTTCTGTGCGCGGCCATAGACAGTGCTTTGCAGGAGCATCCGGCAGATTGGGATGCGCTGCTTCATCTTTTGCAGGAGGTCGGTTATGAAATCAGAAGGAAAGGGGAGAACCCTTCCTTCCGGTATAGGAGTTGGAGCCGCGCAGTCCATCTGGATACGCTGGGAAATGGCTACGCCAAAAACGAGCTGCTGGCCGTCCTGAAAGGGGAGCGGGCGCATACGCCCAGAAAGAAAAAGCAACCGTATCAGAAAGCGGAAAAGGTGAGCTTGTTGGTAGATATTCAGGCAAAGCTGCAGCAGGGAAAGGGAGCCGGTTATGCCCGCTGGGCAAAGACCTTCAACCTCAAACAGATGGCACAGACCATGAATTATCTGACGGAGCATAACCTGCTGGAATACAGCGAGCTGAGCGAAAAAGCAGCGGCGGTAACGGCACGCCACCATGAGCTGTCTGCGCGGATCAAGGAAGCCGAAAAGAGGATGGCGGAGATCGCTGTCCTGCGGAAGCACATCATCAATTATTCAAAGACGAGGGAGGTGTATGTGGCGTACCGGAGGGCAGGATATTCCAAAAAGTTTCTGGCGGAGCATGAGGCTGACATCCTGCTTCATAAGGCGGCAAAGAGGGCATTTGATGAATTGGGAGTAAGTAAGATTCCGACTGTGAAGAGCCTGCAGGCGGAGTACGCGCGGCTGATGGAGGAAAAGAAGGGAGCCTACGGGGAGTACCGGAAGGCTCGTGATGAAATGAAGGAGCTGCTTACTGTAAAGGCAAATGTGGATCGGCTGCTGGGTATGGAAGAGCAGGAGGCCGGAAAGGAAAAAGAACAAGGGGAGCGCTGAGCGGACCGTGCAAAAAGCGTTCTACGAACGCGCAGCCACAGAATGGAATTCTGTGTTCCAATGGGGCTTGGGGATATCCCCAACAAGCAGCGTCTGGTAGCCGAATGGCTATCCAGAGGCATTGCTTGCCGGTAGTATGTCTCAGCAAAGAAGTTTTTTCCATTAGTTTTTCTTATGAAATAGTCCTGAAATCCGAATTGCTGTAAAAATATGATAATCGTAGAATATGACATATAGAACAGGAAATATAGAGGAGCAAAGGAAATGAAAGAAAAAACATTAATTATTTATTATTCGCAGGCACGAGGTAACACAAAGCGTATTGCTGAAAAAATACATCGAGTTACCGGATTTGATATGGTACGTCTTGATACCGTGCAGCCATATACTGGAAGTTATCAGGAAATTGTGGATCAGGGGAAGCAAGAAGTGAATAAGGGCTTTCTGCCTCAAATCAAGTCATTGGGTGTGGATATTTCAGCGTATAATCGGTTGATTGTCGGTACGCCTACCTGGTGGTATACGATGGCACCTGCTGTAAGGACGTTCCTCGCGTCAAATGATTTTACTGGAAAAACAATTGTTCCTTTTATGACGCATGGCGGGTGGCCGGGACATGTGATGAAAGATATTAAGGACATATGTAAGAGAGCTGTTATAGAAAAGGAATTTTCTATTCAGTTTGATTCTACAGGTGGTGATACCCTGGTTACAGATGAAAATGAAATTGATGTGTGGATTAAATCACTGTAAGCTGAAATTTTAGTATTGTTTTACTGATTGGAGAGACATATTAGAGGGAGGAAAGTAATGACAAAAAATCTGATACTTTACTATTCACGCAAAGGAGAAAATTATTGGAACGGCAGCATTAAAAATATAACGAAAGGTAATACGGAAACCGTTGCAGAATTTATCCGTAATGCAGTAGGTGGTGATCTGTTTGAGGTGGATACCGTAAAGCCATATGCAGAAGATTACTATGCCTGCACAGAAGAGGCAAAACAGGAACTGCGTACAGGGGCCAGACCTGAGCTGAAAGAGTATTTAAACAGTATTGATGGGTATGACAATATATTTGTCTGTGGCCCGTGCTGGTGGGGAACCTACCCATGCGCTGTCTTTTCTCAGCTGGAGCGCCTTGATTTTAGCGGAAAAAAGGTTATGGCTGTTATGACTCATGAGGGTAGTGGTCTTGGAAGCTGTGAGCGGGATCTTAAAAAGTTCTGTAAGGGAGCGTCTTTCGGCAAGGGGCTTGCTATTCATGGAGCGGAGGCAGAACAGTCCGAATCGCGGGTTCTCACATGGGCAAAAAAGCAGGTTTCAACAAATGAGATTTGATAGATTGAGAGAGAAGGAGAGAAAAATGGCTATTACAGAGTTTGCAAAACAGTATCATGAAAAAATGTTTCCGGGGTGTGTATCAGAATTGCAGAAGACAGATCCAGAATTTGCAGAACGGTTTGACAATTTTGCTTTTGATGAAGTGGTAAATCAGGATGATCTGGATGATAAGACGCGTTTTATGGTGATTCTGGCAACGCTGCTGGGCTGTCAGGGCAGTGAGGAGTTTCGCACCATGCTTCCGGCGGCGATGAATTTTGGTGTAACACCGGTAGAGATTAAGGAAATTGTATATCAGGCTGTAGCTTATCTTGGTATGGGCCGGATATTTCCTTTCCTAAAAATCACGAATGGGGTGTTGGCTGAAAACGGAATCGAATTACCGCTTCCTTCACAGGCTTCTACGACAACGGAAAACCGCAGGGAGGCGGGGACGCAGGCGCAGGTGGATATTTTCGGGGACAAAATGAAAGATTTTTGGAAATCCGGTCCGGGAGAAAGCCGTCACATTAATTACTGGCTGGCCGCGAATTGTTTCGGAGACTACTACACAAGGGGCGGGCTTGACTATAAGCAGAGAGAAATGATCACGTTCTGTTTCCTGGCGGCACAGGGCGGTTGCGAGCCGCAGCTCACCAGTCATGCGGCCGCGAATATTCGAATTGGAAATGATAAGGTATTTCTGATCAAAGTGATCTCGCAGTGTTTGCCCTATATTGGATATCCCCGCAGTCTCAATGCGCTGGCCTGTGTAAATGCGGCTGCAAAGGATTAAATAAGAAGGAGAGTATAAGATGAAGAAGCTTGGGTTTGGTTTTATGCGTCTGCCCCGCCTTGCGGATCAGTCCGTCGATATCGAGCTGGTGAAGCAGATGGTGGATTTGTTCATGCAGAACGGTTTCTGTTACTTTGATACAGCATATAAATATTGCGGCGGATTATCGGAGCCTGCGCTGAGGGAAGCGCTGATTGACCGATATCCCCGTGAAAGTTACATCCTGACAACGAAGCTGTCCAATGAGTTTATGCGCACAAAAGAGGAGCAGGAACAGGTATTTGAGGATCAGCTCTGCCGTTTGGGAGTGGATTATTTTGATTACTATCTGCTGCACAATCAGGGTGCGGTGAACTACAGGGTATCTCTGGAATTGGATAGTTTTGATTTTATTTTACGGAAAAAGGCGGAAGGAAAGATTCGGCACATAGGAATCTCCTTTCATGACACGGCACAGCTGTTGGATGAGATTCTGACGGATCACCCTGAGATTGAGGTGGTGCAGCTGCAGATCAATTATCTGGATTGGGAGAATGACAGCATTCAGTCACGAAAATGCTGGGAAGTTGCCCGAAAACATGGCAAGCCTGTCATTGTCATGGAACCGGTAAAGGGAGGCAGCCTTGTAAATATCCCCAGGGAAGCGGAAGACTTGTTTCGAAAGTACGCGCCGGAAGCATCCAATGTGTCCTGGGCTTTGCGTTTTGCTGCCAGTCATGATGGCGTCATGATGGTTTTGTCCGGTATGAACACTGTAGAACAGATGCGGGAGAATATTGAGACGATGAAGGAGTTTGTGCCGCTCAATGAGGAAGAACAAGATCTTACCGGTGAGGCGGCGAAGATTATACAGAGCAGCCTGACGATTCCATGTACGGGATGCGGCTACTGTACTGTGAAATGTCCGAAACAGATACCAATACCGGAATATTTTTCGCTGTTCCAGCATGGATATATGACCACACAATTTGTGTATTATTATAATCTTTCGCAGACGCATCCGAAGGCGGGAGAGTGTATCGGGTGTCATCAATGCGAGAAGCATTGTCCGCAGCATATTGAGATTACAAAACATTTGAAAGAAATTTCGGAAAAGTTTGATGGTTTCCAGGGATGGAGATAGAAATAAAAATGCGAGGAAAAAAGAATATGAAAAAATCATTGGTAGTATATTTCAGCGCAAGCGGTATTACAAAAAAGCTTGCTGAAAATCTGGCAGAGGCTACAGATGCTGATCTGTATGAGATTAAGCCGGAAGTGGCGTATACGTCGACCGACCTGAATTGGACGGATAAACAGGCGCGGAGTACGATTGAGATGCATGATAAAACATTTCGCCCTCCTATGGCAGAGAAAAATGCCAACATTGTAAAATATGATGTAATTTATTTAGGTTTTCCGATCTGGTGGTATGTAGCTCCTACTATTATTAATACGTTTTTGGAAGCTTATGATTTTACAGGTAAGACCATCGTGCTCTTTGCCACATCTGGGGGCAGCGGATTTGGAAATACAATTAGGGAACTGGAGGGAAGCTGCCCTGGAGCAAAGCTTATGGAAGGCAAAGTATTCAGCCGCAGACAGTCCACAGAGGATTTAAAGAGCTGGGTAGATTGTATCAGTATGAAAGTGTAGATTTCACTTGAGTAGGAAGGAGGCAGTTCATGTCAATGGCTGTGTTCTCGAATTTCCTGTCGGTGGAAAATATGGAACAGGAGGATGGATGTAAGGATGGAAGAAGCGAACGTTTATTTTACAAAAGAAATCACTCCGAAGAGTCTGGTGAGAATTTATCATGCGCTGGGAGTGGAGCTTGCCGGAAAGGTCGGCGTAAAAATATCTACCGGTGAACCGGGAGGACACAATTATCTTCACCCGGAGCTGATTGGTGATCTGGTGCATCTGTTAAATGGAACGATCATTGAATGCTGTACGGCCTATGGAGGACAGCGTCAGGACCCCCAAAAGCATTGGAAGGCGATTGAAGAGCACGGATTTATGGAAATGGCACCCTGTGATATTATGGATGAATTCGGGGAAATGGAACTGCCGGTGAGAGATGGATTCCGTCTGGATAAGGACATTGTTGGGGAGCATTTTGCGAAGTACGATTCGGTACTGGTATTGTCACATTTCAAAGGACATGCGATGGGAGGATTCGGTGGTGCGCTTAAGAACATCAGTATCGGGATTGCTTCTACCAGCGGGAAAGCGAACATCCATACAGCGGGGGTGACAAGGGATGCAGCTATACTGTTTGAAAATCTTCCCCCGCAGGATCACTTTCTTGAATCTATGGCGGACGCATGCAAAGCAGTTATTGATTATAAAGGAGCAGAAAATATGGTTTATATCAATATTGCGAATCGCCTTAGTGTGGACTGCGACTGCGATTCCCATCCGGCGGAACCAGAGATGGCTGATCTGGGAATTTTTGCATCCACAGATCCGGTTGCGGTAGATCAGGCTTGTTATGATGCGGTCATCCAGTCTGATGATTTGGGTAAAAAAGCGTTGATTGAACGTATGAATTCCCGTCACGGGATACATACCGTAGAGGCTGCAGCAGAGCATAAACTTGGAAATAGGAAGTATAAATTAATTTCTTTGGATTAGGTTTTAAGATGAAATTTTATAAGCCATTTGTTCGTATTTAGAACAGGTGGCTTTTTACGTTGACTAAAGATTAAAATATAAGTTTTTCTTATTAATTACACTTGGATTTAAAATTGTCTGGAATTATTGCCATGTATATAATAAAGGCGTTCTTAAGGTGTGCAAACTTCTGCACTATGGAAATTATGGGTATTAAATAACAGGAGGTTACATTCGATGAGAAAATGGATTAGGTGTATTGGAATAATAGCGGTGATATTGTCACTTGTAGCTTGTGGAAAGGAGAAGGCGGAAAATAAAGGAACAACTGGCGCTATGGAAACCACACAAAGTAAAGATGTTGAAGAAACGATATTGCAGAAGGAAGAATTATTTGATGTGCCAGAGGAAGAAGATAGGAAGGGTGCAGGTATTCTGATTGCGTATTTTGCTGTTGCAGAAAACAGTGAAGTGGATGCTGTTTCCTCTGCAAGTGTCATAACTATAGATGGTGAGGCAAAGGGGAGAACCCGAATTCTTGCAGATATGATTGCGGCAGAAACAAACGGTGATTTATTCTCTATTTTGACTAGTGTGGATTACCCGGCGGACGGGGATGCACTGGTGGATTTTGCTGCAGAAGAACAGGAAAATAATGAGAGGCCAGAGCTAACGAGCCAAATTGAAAATCTGGAGAAGTATGATGTGATTTTCATCGGCTATCCTAACTGGTGGTACGATTTGCCGATGGTGATGTATAGCTTTTTTGATACCTATGACTTTGCAGGAAAGACCATTATTCCGTTTTGTACCCATAATGGGAGCCGATTTTCCAGCACGATTGAAACTATACAGGAACTGGAACCAAATGCTGCTGTCATTACTGATGGATTTACAGTTAATGAACATGATGTTGAAGAGGCTGCAGAAAAGCTTATTTCATGGCTCCATGAATTGGGATATTAGAATTGGACAGGAGGTGGCTTGAATGAAGAACAAAAT
>CAYRZL010000108.1:0-7815 GCA_964428795.1 uncultured Lachnospiraceae bacterium
CAGGGCGGATTTGGGACTTTCACCCTTGGGAAACGTGCGCCGCTGGGCGCACAATCGAAAAGGACACTGCCCGTACCTGACTACAGACAGTGTCCCTTTCTCTCAACTATTTATTTTAAGAATTATTTCTGGCTTCTTCCGATCTCCAGACCCTTTTCAAATGCTTCTTTGTTCAGCGGAAGCAGTTTTGGTTTCTTGCCAAGCTTATGCTCGATGGTTGACCAGACAACCTCCGGCGGAACAACCTCCGTATAACCAACGTAAACACCAAGCATGATTACATTCAATACTTTTGCATTTCCCATCTCCAGAGCCATCTCCGTAACCGGAGCTTTTACCACTTTTACATCTGTTCTGTCCACTTCGTTCTCATCTACGATGGAGCTGTTGATGAAAAGTGTACCCCCATCCTTCAAGGTCGGCAGGAATTTTGCAAGAGACGGTCCGTTCATAACGATCAGATCGTCCATAACGTCACCCAGAGGCGCACCCACCATTCCGTCAGAAATAACTACGAAACAGTTTGCTGTACCACCACGCTGCTCAGCACCGTATGATGGGAAGAAGGTAACGTTTTTATCTGTGGCATCACATGTAGCAGATGCCAGGAATTTTCCGAGGGTCATAACGCCCTGTCCGCCAAATCCGGCAACACATAAATTTGTTTCCATATCTTCTCCTCCTATCTGTCTCTAATTACGCCAAGCGGGAACTCCGGAAGCATTTTCTGTTCAATATAATCCAGGGCATCCAGCGGTTCAAGACCCCAGTTTGTCGGGCAGCTTGTGACGATCTCCACCATAGAGAATCCTTTGCCATCGATCTGATTCTGGAACGCTTTCTTGATTGCTTTTTTTGTCTTTATGCAGTTCTGAGGAGTATTGCAGCTGGTACGCTCCAGATATGCGGGAGCGGTAAGCTGATTTAAAATCTCGCACATATGCATTGGATAACCATGCTCCTTTGCGATACGCCCTTTCGGCGCTGTGGATGCCTTCATACCGATCAATGTGGTAGGAGCCATCTGACCACCTGTCATACCGTAGATACCATTGTTGATAAAGATAACTGTAATATTCTCACCGCGGTTTGCAGCAGATACAGACTCTGCCAGACCGATGGAAGCGAAGTCACCGTCACCCTGGTATGTGAAATAAAGTCTGTCCGGGTTGGTTCTCTTCATACCCGTAGCCACTGCGCAGGCACGCCCATGAGGCGCTGTAATTGTATCATATGCAATGTAATCCATATGCAGACCACAACATCCGATACCTGTGATCAGAACTGCTTTGTCAACAAGTCCCATCTCATCCAGAGCTTCACCAATCAGTTTAATTACGGTACTATGCATACAGCCAGGGCAGAAACCGGAAACTTTGTCTTCCTGGATTGTCTTTGTTCGAGAATAAATTTTTTCCATTTCCATCCCCTCCTATTTCTCTAAAATTTTGTTTACTGCTTCGATAACAGCTTCACGGCTCATAATGTTGCCGCCGGAGCACAGACATGTCTCAAGCGGGCAGCGCATATGTACACCACGGTCAATATCAGCGATTAACTGGGCAGGAATGGACATCTCAACATCAAGAACTGCTTTACAGATATCGTAGTTAATGTTATTAAACGCCTCATACGGGAATGGGTTTACAGTGATTGCACGGATCAGACCCACTTTTTTGCCCTCTGCACGCATAATATCAACAGCAGATTTTCCGATACGGGCGGAAATACCGTAAGCTGCTATCACAACCTCTGCATCCTCTACCATGTAAACCTCTGCTTCCGGTTTCCAGGTAGCATACATAGCTGCCGCATCCTCATTCCACTGCTGCATCTTCTTCGTATCCCACTGGCCCGGCTGGATCCAGGAACGGTTCGCATAATCAAGCTCATGACCGATACATGCCCAGTCCTTTTTGCCCTCTTTGATTGCAGCCACTTCCTCATCGGATTTCATCTCAGGCAGCTCTACCGGCTCCATCATGGTACCGATCACACCGTCTGCAAGGATCAGAACCGGATTCATATCACGGTCTGCATAATCAAATGCGTTATATGTCATATCCACCGCCTCCTGCACGGTTGACGGGGCCAGAACAAGCATCTGGAAACCACCGTTGCCGGAAGCCTTAGTAGCCTGAAAATAATCCTGCTGTGCAGGCTGGATCGCTCCAACTCCCGGACCCCCTCGTGAAATATTTGCATACACTATCGGGATGCGGGCTGCCGCACAGTAAGAGATTCCCTCGCTCTTCAGTGCAATTCCCGGACTGGAAGAAGATGTCATAGACCTGGTTCCTCCTGCTGCCGCTCCGTAAACCATATTGACGGAAGCAACTTCACTTTCACCCTGTACAAAATTTCCGCCTACTTCCGGCAGCCTTCTGGCAAAGTATTCCGGAATCTCATTCTGCGGCGTGATCGGATATCCTGCAAAAAAACGACATCCTGCTCTTACTGCTGCCTCAGCGATAGCCTCGCAGCCTTTCATCAAAACTCTAGCCATTTTCCTTCACCCTCCTACTTGTATACTTCTATCGCGCCATCCGGGCAAATGCGTGCGCACATGCAACAGGCGATACAAGCATCCATGTTTGCTGGCACTACATACTCGTAACCTTTTGAATTAACTTTTGTTCCTACTTCAAGAACACCCTTCGGACAAAACTTAATACAATACCGGCAACTTTTGCAGCGTTCTGAAATGATCTCAATTTTTGCCATTTTGATCAAATCCTCCTCTCAAAATAAATACTTGATTATATTATTTAAACATGAGTCCCGGTCTGCCCGGACCATGTTCAGTGCATCGTAAAAACTCCCTTAATCTATTATTATTTTAGCCCAATCCAATATTTCCTGCAATGCAGATTACGGGTTAAAGAAAGCCTCCGTTACTATTCAGACAGTACCTGAGCACTTAGCTGCTCAGGTATGTAAGAACGTAATTCAGGTGTGAGCAGGCTCCTTTTGCGAAGCAAAACTTAAAATGAGCCTGTGAATCGTTACTGAAACGAGGTACGAGTGAACAGTAACAAGCCTCCTATCCTCTTCCGGGAATCGGCTGACCGTCCGGCATGGTGAGCCACTCATAAGTCAGATACAGCCGAATCGGCAAAAGCGGTACGTCACAGGCATCTTTCACTTTCTCATACAGATCTTCCTTCACACAGGCAAAATCCACCGAAATGTAGGGACTGACGATCTCAGACATCCGCCTGCAGCCATCTACGAACTCATTTGCTGTCGTTGTTAATCCGTTATTCGGATTATTGATCATATGGATCTGTCCCAGTTCAATATGAGACACACCGAGAATCTGTCCCAGCGTATAATCAATGTGTTCTATATTATCCGACCATGGCCGGTATGCATTCAGCACATAATAGACCAACGTATTTTCCTTGTTCACCTTCGGCGCATAACCGCCGATGGATCTGGCTCCGATATAATCACCGCCAACGTCCATAACGACATAACAACCGTCATCCTTCAGATGCAGGTTTACACCTCCCACCAGCGTAGGCGCATCCATAAACTGAACCTCATGGTGGAATACAATCCCCATCTGCTCGATTTCTTCCAGCACATCCCTGGAACGAAACAGGGGCTTTGTCATATCCATGTCAAAAAAATGTACCGGCTTATCATTCAGCTCCACAAGATATTTTGCAAAATTGATCGCAATCTCACTCTTTCCGCTTCCGGCCTCTCCCACAAAGATAAAATTTGTTTTTCCCTCAAGATTCAACAAGCTCGTCAATTCCATTATTTTCTTCCCTTGCCCTTCTCATCAAGACAATCATCATATATCATGCAAAATATATGATATTTAATATACTAACACGACTGGCACAAAAAAACCAGCCTTTTTGACATATTTTTTCATGATTTAATCATCTGATTTTTGCATGGAAAAAGAGCTGTTCCTCCCGAAACAGCCCTCATTTCTGATCTTCTTCTCTATTATTTTTAATCAAAAGGAAGCTCTGCCGGAGCTTTCTCTCGCATGCCTGGCAGCTCAACTGCGCAGTCTGGAGTACAGCGCAGTGTAACCTCTTACTTTCTCCGCAAGTTCTCTCGTAGCTGCTCCCTTTTTCATACGCCACTTCCAGTTGGTTCCCGTGGTGGACGGTGTATTCATCCTTGCCTCCGAACCAAGATCAAGCAGATCCTGCATGGTCACGATCGCCATATCCGATACGCTCGCCCATATGGCACGCATCATGCCCCAGTTGTATCCCTCTTTTTCATCCAGATGCAGATACTCCTTCGCAAAGGCAACACTCTCCTTTGGCGCAGTTTCCATCCATCCGAGAATGGTATCGTTATCATGAGTGCCCGTATAAACGACACTGTGGCTCGTATAATTGTGGGGCAGATAATCTCCGTCTTCCCTGCTGTCAAAAGCAAACTGCATAAGCTTCATGCCAGGATAACCGGACGCCTTCAGCATATCCTTTACATCCTGTGTCAGATATCCCAGATCTTCCACGATAATATCCAATTTACCCAGCTTACGCTCCAATGCCCGGAACAGTTCAATACCCGGTCCCTTGCGCCACTCTCCGTTTTTAGCAGTATCATCTTTTGCCGGGATCGCATAGTAAGACTCAAATCCCCTGAAATGATCGATCCGCACAATATCAAACATCTCTGCCAGATGTTTTACACGGTTGGTCCACCAGGTATAATCATCCTTTTTCATATAATCCCAGTCAAACAGCGGATTGCCCCAAAGCTGTCCATCCTCCGAAAAAGCATCCGGCGGAACCCCTGCCACATCTTTCAGATTCAACTCTTCATCCAGATAAAACTGTTTCGGATCACCCCAGATATCAGAACTGTCAAAGGACACATAAATAGGCACATCCCCGATCAGCTTAATGCCCCTCTCATTTGCATATTTTCTCAGTTCTCTCCACTGGGCATAAAAAATATACTGGGTCATCATCCAGAATCCCACATCATCCCCGTGACTCTGCCTTATTTCATCCAAAGCCTTCTCATCTCTCATGCGGTACTTTTCATCCCACTTGTTCCATGGATTTTTTTCATGGATATCTTTGAGCGTCATGTAAAGAGCATAATCCTCCAGCCAGATGCGATTCTTCTCGCAAAACGCCTGATAATCCCATGGAATCCGGTGTTTGAACCGTGAATATGCCAGACGCAGAACCCGAAACCGGCTGTCAAATATCTGCCCGTAGTCTACCTGGGTATCATCCGTTCCCCATGGATAGCTCTCGATCTCTTCCTTTGTCACAAGTCCGTCATAACACAGGTACTCCAGATCAATAAAATATGGATTTCCCGCATAAGTGGAAAATGACTGATAGGGGGAATCCGCAAACCCGGTCGGACAGGTAGGCAGCACCTGCCACCAGGTCTGTCCTGCATCCACCAGAAAATCTACAAACCGTCTTGCCTCATCTCCGATGGTTCCAATTCCATAGGGCGAAGGCAAAGATGTGATATGCATAAGTACACCACTGCTTCTCATTTATCTGTTCCTCCAACGTAACTTTCTAACCAAACATGAAAAGTATATCACTTTTTGGCGTGATAAAAAAGATATTTCTTACTATCCTATGCGGAATACTGTACAGAAACAAGCCCTTTTTTTCGACTTTTTTTAGTTAATATATAGAAATAGAAATGTTTCCGAAAAAAATAAAGTTTTTCTCTTGAAATATTGATTTTACACTGCTAGAATAATCTTGGGTTACCAATATGATACTTAATTACATTTTATATATTTTGTTATAAATCGAGGAGGACACATGAACACTGTAAATCCATATCATTTTGTTGCAAACTGTATTTCCGGAAAATGGAAAATGACGATTCTACATCATATTCATCATTATGGCAAAATCCGCTTTAATGAAACAAAAAAGACTCTTGGTGTCAGCGAAAAGGTTTTGAGTCAGCAGTTAAAAGAACTGACCAATGACGGACTGGTAGAGCGTATCCAGTATAATACCATCCCTTTAAAGGTGGAATATATTCTCACTCCTTTGGGCGAAGACCTGATTCCTGCGCTGGACATTCTCTATGTATGGAGTGTCCGTCGTCTGGAAGAATTAAAGCTGCCCATCGATCCGGATGCATTTAAGGTTCATACCGAATTGAAATATACGGATCAACTGGCTGATATTATGGACACTTATATGGCAAAGCAGAAAACACATGAGTAGTACAAAAGGGGCTGTTTGGCAGCCCCTTTTACTATCCTTTTATAATATCAATTTCCGTAACAGTAACACCTATCATCCTTCTTCAAATATCTCGATCAGATTTCCTGTATTATCGCGAATAAACACACCGTAAGTTCCATCCACTTCCGCCACAAAGGCAATATCTACTCCCATGGCTTCCATGTCATCTTTTGCTTTGTGTGCATCCTTCACCCCAAAGGAAAAATGCTTGTTTCCCTGGGTCAACAGATCCAGATTCGGAACCCGTCTATCCTCCGGCAGCGGCTTGGAATCCGGTGCACAGAAAATCTCCAGTTGAAATCCTGCCCCCTGCATATGCGATACACGGATTCCTGTTCCCGGTATCTCAGAACGGTCGATCACCTCAAAACCAAATACTCTGTTGTACCATGCGATACTCTCCTCAAAATCTTTCACACTAATCGCTACATGATTGATCCCATTGATATCAATCTTCATCCTTTTTCTTACCTCCTCATTTCATATATTGCTCTATTTTGTCTTATATGATGTATTTCGGCGAGGCTAAGGAACTCCAGTTCCATCAACCCGATATAACACACATTTCTGTTTTTGTCTTATATGATGTATTTCGGCGAGGCTAAGGAACGTCAGTTCCATCGAGCCGATATACATCTATAAGACAATATCATATCAGCGATATGTGTTATAATTTTCTTTCCAGTCAAATGCCGGACGCTCCAGCAAAAAGGTAGAGATATAATGCTCATAGGGCTTCAAAAACGGGTACACACTTTCATCCGCCCAATCCGGCGCTTTCATCTGTTCCATATACGCAAAAAATGCCCTCACGTCATCAAATGTCTCAAACCAAAGCTCTGCCACCCGGTCCCACCTGTGATCCGACGGGTCGCCTTTTGCTGTCATCTCCTGCATTTTCTCCGGCTTCCATGTACCCGGCAGATGAATTTCTTCCGGTATGGTACGAGCTGCAAAAAAACGGTATACGCCCGGCGCCTGCTTTATATAATCTGCAAGCTCCCTGCAAAACCATTGATCCGCCATATCTTTATCTACATCCCGGGGATATTCCAAAAACTGCATCAGACGCAGGCAGGCTTTATCCTCCGGCGCATACTCATCCCCAAGAAAATCATCCATATATTGAGGCGGCAGAAATGTGCTCAAATTTCTCGCATCACACTTTGGCGACGTCATGCACATCTCTCCCCTCGCACCCTCTGACGGAATTTCCCGCCAGAAACCAATCGTCGTCAGCCAGTTGGTGTATCCCATCTTCTCTTCTGAAAAATCATCTGGCAGCGGTACCGGACGATAACTCTCAAAACGTTCCAGCCATGGACCATATCTGCGGGCGATCTGTGGTCCATGATATTTATAATACCATTCCTCACAGCCTGCAATATAGTTATAATCTAACTTGTGCATTACAATACTTTTATACATATGTCATCCTCACATATCTCACCAAAAGCCTATCCTGATTTTATAATATAGAAAACACAGTATCATTTCCTATATTCAGGGCAAAAACGCCGGGACAATATCCCGGCATTTTTGGCTCTTCAGGGGTGATAGTGGGTAAAAAACACCCACAACCCCAGTATTTATG
>CAYRZL010000109.1:0-7450 GCA_964428795.1 uncultured Lachnospiraceae bacterium
GTCCGTTCAGATATCCATGAAGAATTCCTCTGCAGCAGTAATGCCACGGCATTTCGATAGCAGAACCTGCGCTCAGGATACCGACAATGTTGGAATTTACCTGAGCGATTGCAGTCAGCAGATCAATCTGGTTCTGCGGAATGCGCATATGGGTGCGGTCCAGCCCCTCCGACTCACTCAGCTCGTCCAGCCCAAAGAAATACAGTACCACATCCGCAGCTGCAGCAAAATCCAGTGCCTCTTTTTCCATGACAGCGTTTGCTCCACCGGTTCTCTGATACCCTCTGCTTACGCCCACTACCTGAAGGTCATATTCCCTTATCTTGTCATAGATGGTATCCAGCCTTGTAGGATTCACCATAGAGGAACCTGCCCCCTGATATCTTGGCTCTACAGCAAAGTCTCCAATCACCGCCACTTTCGCGCCTGCCTGCAGTGGGAGGATATTGTCCGTATTTTTGAGAAGCACCGTACTCTCCGCTGCCGCCTTATTTGCCAGCTCATGATGTTCCTTTTCATCAAAACCTGTTTTCTTATTCTTAGCAAACTCACTCAGGGTAAGCACCGTATCCAGAAGCTCGTCTACACAGGTGTCCAGTTCTTCCATCTTCAGTGTCCCATTCCCAACTGCCTGTATCAGTTCTCTTGCAGAATCAAGCCCCGGTGACGGCATTTCCAGATTAGCGCCTGCCGCTACCCCTCGTACATGGTCGTTGGAACCGCCCCAGTCAGAGATCACAATACCATCAAATCCCCACTCATTCCTTAAGATATCCTGCAGCAGATGTCTATTCTCGTTAGCATAGACGCCGTTCACCTCGTTGTAACTGGTCATGATAGCCTTTGCCCCGCCCTCTTTTACGGCGATCTCAAATCCGGTCAGATAAATCTCTCGCAGCGTCCTTTCATCAAGGACAGAGTTCATTGCCATACGGCGCAGCTCCTGGCTGTTCACCGCGAAATGCTTTGGACAGGCATACACTCCCTGACTCTGGATGCCCCTGATGTAAGCAGCCGCCATTTTTCCTGACAGATACGGGTCCTCAGAAAAATACTCAAAGTTCCTGCCGCATAACGGGCTTCTTTTAATATTTAGCCCCGGCCCCAACAGGACATTGACCTCCTGGACAAAGGCTTCCTCTCCCAGCGCCCTGCCAAGTTCTTCTCCCAGCGTTTCGTTCCAGCTGTTTGCAATCGTTGCTGCGGTCGGGAAGCAGGTCGCTTTGAGAGACTCGTTCAGCCCCAGATGATCCCCGGCACCTGCCTGCTTCCGGATTCCGTGCGGACCATCAGAGCAAAAAATGGCGGGGATTCCAAGCCGCTCAAAATCCCAGGTCTGCCAGACTGTTTTGCCGCTCAGGAAAGCGGCCTTCTCCTCCAATGTCATTTTTTCAATTAATTGTTTATGCTTCACCGTGAAATCCTCCTTAAAAACAGGCCCAGGTATAGCCACGCATATGCAGCGCTATACCTGGACATCTTCCTCCGATTCTTCACCTCAGAGGTCGTATGCTTATTTCTTTGCTTCCTTTTCAACCGTTTCCACTGTAATTACCGTTTTTTTCTTTCTCAGGTAGCCTCTGATTACAAAAACTTCGGCCAGTATTAGAAGCACTGCGAGCACTGCATCCACAATATACATAGTCTGCATCCAGGAAGGAATGGAACCCGGCACATACTCCTCATATGTTTTGCTGTTTACCGTCACATAGAACACATTCTTCACTGCATCACGCATTGCTTTTACAGATGTAGCACTAAAATCTGTCATGATCGCTTCATTTCCGGCAGTGCCAAGCATAATGTCTGTTCCGCCCCTGACTGCGCGGTCCGCATCCATATAGCCATAGTTTCCGAAATAATCTGAGAGAACCATTCCCTCAAATCCCCACTCGCCTCTTAAGATGTCTTTTAGAAGTGCGGAGCATCCGCCTGCCCATTCTGTTCCCACGAAATTGTAGGAGGACATGACTGCCAGCTTTCCGCTTTCGATATTCTTTACACAGTATTCAAATGGTTTCAGATAAAGCTCTCTTGCACTCTGCTCTGTCAGCCAGGTACAAAGGATTGCGTTACGGTTAGTCTCCTGTTCGTTAAATGCAAAGTGTTTGATATACGGATAAACGCCCTGTGCTACGGCTGCCGCAGATTCTGCAAGTGCCATCCGGCTGCTTAACAGGCTGTCCTCAGAATAATACTCAAAGTTACGTCCTCCGAAAGCACTCCTGTGAAGGTTCATGGATGGGGCATACCAGCCTACGATATTGAAATCTCCAAACTCACGGCAAATACCGTCCCCCGCTTTTGCTGCCAGATCGTCATTCCAGGTCTGTGCAATCAGGATCTCCGAACAGTAGCCTGTGCCGAAAGCACCCAGTGTACTGGAGTTCACACCTGCCGGTCCATCCGTATCCAGAGTACGGATCTTCTTCACGGAACTTACAGCCGCTGTCTGATGCCCGCCGTATGCGATCAGTTCTACCATTTCATCTACAGTTACTTCATCAAGAAGCTCCTCCCAACGCGGATCATCATACTCTGCTCCCCGCAGGTCATAAAGTTCCAATCCATTCTTCGCACCGGTTACCGGCATTTCATCATCCGGGTTATTGTAATCCTCTGGATTCCAGGTTCCGTTTGCGGCTACTTCACCCTCCAGTTCATAGCTCGCCGGGGCCTGTACCGCTTCCTCATAGTTTGCAAATCCATCGTCTCTCGATAAATAGGCAACATTACCCTCCGCAAAATCCAGTCTGTTTACTGCTGCCACCGCATCTCCGGCATGAGGATTTGATTCATCATAAACAATCTCATCTTCTACTTCATACTCTTTTGTATCAATTACAGTATGGCTGTCAGAACGCAGGCTGATCTCATAATCTCCTTCTTCCAGTACATAACAGCCTCGCCTATATGTATCGTAAGAAGCCATATCCTCCAGAGCAAAGGTCAGTGTCACTGTCTGGGACTGTCCTGGCTCCAGCAGATCGGTCTTATCAAATGCCACGAGATTCACACTTGCTTTTTCAATGCCACCAGCCGTATAAGGCGGATTATAATAAAGCTCCACAACATCCTTTCCTGCTGTATCACCTGTATTGGTAACGGTGACTTCCACACTTACTGTGCCGTCTGCCACATCCAGTTCGCCCAGTTCCTGTTCAAATGTGGTGTAGCTCAAACCATATCCAAACGGATACATCACTGTTTCTTCATAATTGATCAGTTCTTCCTCTGCTGCTGTCTCATAGAAGCGGTATCCGGTATAGATGCCTTCTATATAATTTACAAAAGATACAATTCCATCCGCTCTCTCCCATGCAGCCTGTGCCGCATCCGACACTTCCTGTGTATTGGTATATGCAAAATGTCCGATATTATTAAAGTACGGTGTTTCTGTCAGATCCTTCACCCAGGTATCCACCGTCTTACCGGATGGATTCACTTCACCCGCAATGATATTTCCCAATGCGTTAAATCCAGTTGCACCTGCACCTGCACAGAGAAGCACACTCTTAATCTGCTCATATTCTTCTGTCCATCCCATTTCCAGGGTATTGGCTCCATTGTAAACTACGATAACATCCTCAAATTCACTACAGACCATTTCCACCAGGTCTCTTTCTGTCCTGCTTAATTCCAGGTAGGTGGAGCCTGCATCGAAATCGTTATAATCTCCATTGTTTGTATATAAGGCATTTGTGTACTTCGTACCCTGGTTATAGGAACCATCCAGGACAGCCCCCATGTCGTGGGGCAGGTCTGCTCCCTCACCGCCGGTACGGGAGATTACAATCACTGCTGTATCTGAAAATTCCTTTGCATTTTCTATCATTTCATCTGAATACTGTGCTACCGGGACCTCCGGAAGTGTCCAGTCCTGTCCATTATTGATACTGATTGCCGGACGGTCTGCACGGTATTCCACATACATATCTGAAAGCTCACTGTTCACTTCAAATCCTGCATTCTCCAGACCTTCCAGAATTCCCACGGCCGTGGTGGTGTCAACTGTTCCTGAACCAGTACCACCATAAATCGGATTTGTGGAAGCCCAGCCAAATACATTGATCGGCTTCGGTGCAATCGGCAGGAAGCGATCCTCATTCTTCGTCATTACAATTCCTTCGTTTGTAATCTCTTCGATCACAGACCGGGAATTATCCACATTCTCCTGTGCCAGTTCCCCTTTGTCCGCCAGAACCACATTCAGCGTATTATATAATGCACCTGTCAGCATTATGTTGACTACCAATACCGTAACCACAATAAACGCCATAAATGACTGCCACCGGATAAATCCTCTCACAGGTTTCCTCCATTTTTTTGCCGCAATCATAACCACGATCATGCACACCAGTGCAGCAGCAATCACGATGATATGATTTCTTACCAGCTGGATGACGCTGATGACGTCCTCCCATGCAACTTCAACATTTCCCATACTCTTTTCCTCCGTTCTTAATATTGGGCCTTTCTTTTTATGTAAAAACAATACCATAGAAAAAGAGGAAAAATTTTTTCTGGTGCATTTGGTTGTTTCTGTGGTATAAATGGTATTCCATTTGGCTTCAGAGCCAACATGTGCTTTCACGTCTTTACGGCAGAAAAAAGCAGCGTCCGAAAACGCTGCAATATCTTATGAACCTATTATAACTTACAAATACATTAGAACCTCATTCATGATAAATAGAATAAAATGTCCACCTGAAAACGCTGTTCCTTTATCTGCATCAGCATATCACCTTTGTATTTTTCAACAATATACTTAACACTCCGCACTCCAAAGCCATGATACGCTTTATCCACTTTTGTCGTTACAGGAAGGCCATCTTCAAAAACAATATTATCATTGCAATAATTGTCCATATGGATATGATATCCCTGACTCTTCCTGGACATTCGGATGCTGATAATCCTCTTTTCTTCATCCGCCTCTTTTATCACACTTTCAATCGCATTGTCCAAAAGATTCCCAAACAACGCATACACATCTGTGGTATGCATAAAGTTTAAAGACTCACCATCAATCATGCTGCTCAGCTTGATATTATGCTCATCACACAGGAGGCTTTTCTCAGTCAATACCAGATCCAGTGCATCATTTCCTGTCTGGTAAATGTTATCATAAATTGTTACTGCATTTTTTACACTTTCAATATACTCCCGCTGATCATCCAGATCCTCGATTCTGGAAATTTTTGAAATCCTGTATTTCAGGTCATGGCACTTGATATTGATAATGTTAATATTTTCCCTGGACAGCTGCTGCTGTTCCTTTAAACTGTGCAGCATATTTTCCATCATCTCATTTTCATGAAGGATCCGATTTTGTCTGGACAGATTAAAAGCAATAAACATGGATAAAGTACAGCAAAAAACCGCATAGACCTTGCATAATACGTTCCGGAGCAGCCCGGACTCATTCTGAAATATCCGGCTGTCAACCAGTACACTCAGGAATACAACTGTGAGCAGTATCACCAATGCCAAAAGTATCATACGGATATCCCGATCCTTCAGTTCGCTTTTCCCCTCGTACCGCTTGACTAAAATAAAATAGACCAGAATATCTGTTAAAAGATATAGAAGAAATCGGAATAAAACAAAATCCCATACGGCTGACACCTCCAGGCCACTCAGTTCCTGAATCATGGTGGATATTGCAAATCCGATATGCTGTGCGGCATATCCACATACTCCGGCAAAAAGAATTTCCTTTCCTGTAACTTGAAACCCAATCCACATCACCCCTAAAGAAAGACAGAATAAACTTCCATAATATGCTGTATACACTACGGGATGATAGCCCGGGATACTGGTAAATATACGAAAAACCAGCCCCGCCAGTAAAAAATACCCCGCCAGTCCCATCGCGATTTTTGCCGGAAAATACTTTTTTCTTTTCCATGCCAGCACAAAAAATGCTTCAGTCATTAATAACTGCATAGAAAAACGGACACATGAGATAAAACGTATTCCTTCCATCAGTACATTCCCCCCATATATTTCATCAGTTCTTCCTTAAAATCCTTTCTTCGCTGCCTGCTAATGGGCAACTGTACATCTCCAAGCCATATCGTATCTTTGGATGCCCTGGTTACATATCGTAAATTTACCAGGCAACCGCTGATACATTTTGAAAACCCTTCACTGCATAACGCGATTTCTGCATCTGTTATGGTTCCTCTCACCCGAAATGATTCTTCTTTTGTATGGTAAACCAAATAGTTTTTATCTTTTTCAATATAGGTAAGCCTGGAGGCTCTGAGTTTGATAACAGCATCACCCGTATCAATCACAATTTCCTTTTCCGTATTGATCTTTGAAAATTGTATCGCTTTTTTCAGTTTATCGGTAAATACATAATATTGTACGGGCTTCACTATAAAATCAATCGCGTTAACCTCATAACCACGGATCGCATATTGAGCCATATTTGTGACAAAGATAATTCCTACTGATTGATCCACCGCCCTGATCCGATGGGCTGCTTCCACCCCGTCCAGGTGGGGCATTTCAATATCCAGAAATACAACGTCAAAACTTCCGTCATAATCCTCCACAAAATTTAAGCCATTATGAAACTCTTTGACGGAAAGCTGAATATGCTCCTGCATGCTGTATCTTTCCGCATAAGATTTCATTAGCTGCAAATGCGAAGGATCATCATCTACCAATGCGATTCGAAGCATTCTTTTTCCTCCCTACTGTACCTTGTACCCGACATCAATCAGATTATGTACGGTAACCCACATTTCTTCACTTGTGCTGAATCTTTCTTTTGAATATCCTTCTTTCCTGCTAAAAGACAGTTTTTTTTCTTTCTGTGAAACCCAGAAATTGGATTCCCTAACAACTGGTTTTTGCTGCAGCATTTTTCATCTCCCCGTCTTTATTCTTGAAACTATCCTCTTTCAAAAATGCTTCTATTTCTCCGGCTTCAGCGGACCATAATAATAGCTGGCAGTAGCACCGCCGTCAATCAGAATGGTTGAGCCTGTGATAAATGCACCAGCAGGCCCCATCAGCAGTTCTGCCACATTTGCCACTTCATCTGCTGTACCCGGACGGCCAGCTGGACATTTGGCAAACATATTTTTATAGAAATCACCGCGTGGACCATTAAACTCATCAATCGCAAGAGGTGTAACGATGATTCCGGGGGCTATATCGTTCAGCCTTGCTCCCCGTCTCCCCCACTTAACTGCTTCAGCCATCACACGCTTTTCATTGCAGCGTTTCGCCATTTGATAGGCGTGCAGAGTATCCCTGATGTTCGTTAGCTGCAACATGGGTAGATTTAACAGTTCTTCGGCAGGCGTGGTAGCCAGAAGCTCATCTTCCTCTGCGGTCAGAGCAGGCATACGCCAGCCGGATTGGCTGGAGATCGTCACACCTACGCCGCCTTCCTTAATCACTTTGCCAACCTCCTCCAGCAAAACAGCCG
>CAYRZL010000110.1:0-7367 GCA_964428795.1 uncultured Lachnospiraceae bacterium
TTTCTGCTCCTTTTACTGCTCTGAATCTGATACTTTCCTTAAGAATTATATCACACCTTATTGAGCTTTAGAAGTTAAAATACACAGGAGGCATTCTGTGTATTTTTTATAAAAGAATGGGTTTGCATAAAAGGGAATAGACGAAAAGGAATATTTAAGGTACACTTGAGAGAGAAAAAGAAAAGGGGAGATATGGATGGCAAATTATTACGATTATTATCGGGTTTTTCAGTGTGTGGCAGAGAACGGAAATATTACGACAGCGGCGAATGAACTTTTCATGTCCCAATCTACCGTGAGCCGCACGATACAAAAGCTGGAGCATGAGCTGGGATGTCAGTTGCTGATGCGGGCAAGAACGGGCGTGGGACTTACGGTAGAGGGCGAGTTATTGTATCATCATGTTCGACTGGCAAATGAGCACTTTGAGATTGTAGAGGAAAAAATTCGTCAGATCAATCAGCTTGGAAGCGGAAGCATACATATTGGCGCAACTGAAATGACCATGCAATATTTTTTACTGCCCTTTTTGGAGCAGTTTAAAAAAGATTATCCTAATATCCGTATTAAAATTTCTTTTGCTTATCCGGAAAAAACAATTTCTCAGCTTAATTCCGGGCTGCTTGATCTGGCTATTGTGACCAGTCCTTTGCCGCCGCACCCAGACATTAACTACATGCCCTTAATGGAATATCGGGATATGCTGATCGCAGGGGAGGATTATCTGTATTTGACGAAAGAAAAAAAACATCTGAAGGATTTGCAGGATCAACCGTTTATCCTGATGGAGCCGGGAACCAGTGCAAGAGAATATATTGATTCTTTTTTCCGGGAGCATGGGTTAGAGATTCGTGCAGAATATGACGTTTCATCTATGCCCATGATATATCCGATGGTATTTCGTAATTTGGGAATTGCATTTATTCCAACCGTTTATGTGCATCGTCAGATCGGTATGGAGGAGGTTGGGGAAATACATTTGTATGAAGAACTTCCAAAACGTCAAATATGTCTTTTGACCAGCGGGATTTATCCCCAGAGTGCAGCAAGCCGGGAGTTTGTCAAACGTCTGATGTAGTATCAGGCTATGCGCAAATGCATGACTTCTGTAATATTACGCATTTTACAGAAATGATAAATGGAATTTATAATAACTTTATCGGAAAAGTAAATAAGCATAAAGTGAAAAAAGTACAAAAAGTATGATACAGGAGGTATTTATGTTAAGCCCAAAAGAAAATGCGTGGAAATTATTTCATCATGAGATGCCGGATTATGTTCCGAAATATGGAGAAGGTATTATCAACAATGTTCCGATCAATGGATTTCATGAGCGTCCGGAGGGAGGCAAAGATGGTGTGGACTGGTTTGGAGTGGAGTGGACTTATGTACCGGGAGACCTGGCGCCGATGCCTTCAGATAATTATCTGATTGATGATATTTGTGATTGGCGGGAAGCAGTTGTATTTCCGGATCTGGATAACTTTGACTGGGAGGAAGCTGCAAGAAAAGACCGTATTGATACATTTGACAGAGAGCATCATATGCTTTCACAGATGATACATAATGGAGTATTTGAAAGGCTGAATACATTGATGGGATTTGAGAACGCATTGTGTGCATTGCTGACAGATCCGGATGAGTGTAAAGAATTTTTTGACGCATGTGCGGATTTTAAATGCCGACTGATCGGGAAGCTTCACCAATATTATAAGCCGGATATTATCTGCTATCATGATGATTGGGGAAGTCAGCACAATCTGCTGTTTGCCCCGGATATCTGGAGAGAGCTGATCAAGCCTGCCACAAAGAAAATCTGTGAATATACAAAAAGTCTTGGTATTATTTTTGAGCTGCATAGCGATGGATTGATCGAATCTATTGTGCCGGAAATCGTGGAGGATATTAAGCCGGATGCGATACAGTTGATGGTAATCAATCATATTCCGGAGCTGAAAAAAATCACCGGAAATAAAGTAGTGTATGATGTGTTCTGCGATGTCCAGAAGATTGATGCGCTGGATGCTACGGGTGAACTGACCGAGGAAAGATTGCGGGAAGAATTGCAGAAAGATTTTACGTCTCTTGCAGAGGGCGGCTGCTATTTGGCTTCCTTTATCACGATTAACGAACGGTGGAGAGATATTATCTTTGATGAATATGATAAGGTGAGAATGGATATGTATCGGTAAGATATACTCGCAAATATATCAGGTATTCGGGGGGCTGTGATGGGGATCAATTTTGAGTATTATAAAGTGTTTTATTATGTGGCAAAATATCAAAATATTACGGTGGCGGCACAGAAATTATTTTTATCCCAGTCTACGGTGAGCAGGATTATTCAAAATCTGGAGTATGAGCTGGATTCAGTATTGTTTTCCAGAAGTCGAAAAGGCGTTGCGCTGACGGAAGCAGGGAAAATGCTATTTCAGCATGTAGAACCTGCGTGTGATCAAATTTTCAACGGAGAAAAATGTGTGATTTCAAGAAAAAAAACGGAGAAGGAAATTTTTAGGATCGGAACAACAGAAATGATCATGCAATATTTTCTTGTTCCTGTACTGAAAAAATTCCGCAAACAGTTTCCTTTTGTTAAGCTGGATATTTCTTTTTATGATCCATCCACAGTGGGAGCTGCTTTCCATGCAGATATGATTGATATTGCTATTTTGACAACACCGCTGGAGCGCGATGAGCGGATAGAGAGTTTTTCATGGACAGAATTTGAGGAATGGGTACTCGCGGGGAATGATTGGAATGAATTGAAGGGGGGCAGCTATTCATGGAAGAACCTGAAAAAATTACCTTTTCTTGGAATGCGAAACGGTATGAGTGAAATGCGTTATGCTGCATCTGTATTCAAAAAAGAAAACATAACGATAGAACCTGTATGTGAGGTCGGATCTATGCCATTGCTTTTAGATTTATTAGCAGAGAATTTTGGGCTGGCAATGGCACCGGAATTTTATGCGAGAGAATTGCTGGGATGTGGAAAATGCTTCCGGGTAAATCTGGAAAAGGAATTGCCAAAGCGTGAAGTATGTGTGGTGATGAAAAAAGATGGCGATCCGAATATGTTTAGACAGGCTTTTTTTGAAATCATTATAAATGAGCCCGGAAGACGATTATATGAATTATAAAAATGGAAAATATTTAGATTTTAGAGGCATATCCATGCATAGCATGCATGGATATGCCTTCATTTTGCTATTTTACATAGAAATTTTACAATGCTAAAATTTTTACAAATACAGTGTATCCCAAATGAATACGGATGGGCACTGTAAAATAAAAGAAAAGGAGCATATCAATGAAAAAAGCAAGAGACATCAAATTAGTAGTTCAGCCGGTAATGAGTGTCATGGTGCACGAATATGTATTTGAGGGACCATGTCGGTTTGGTTCGGGTGAAGAACTGACGGTGGAATTTGACAGGATGAATGGAGCAGAGGGCTACAGGGTATTCAAGAAAAAGCTGGAGGAATTGAAAAAGGTTCAGGAGCTTGAAATTCTTGAACCGGTGGAATGTGAGATCAATGAATCTTTTGAGATATCGGATGCTTTGATGGCAGAAATAACGAAAAATGATGCAAAGACGGATTGCTATTTGTTTTTTTCTGTTCAACGAACCTATCCTGTCATGCTGCAGACTGCGATTCAGACAGGAAAGCTCATTGTACTTCAGCCAAAGTGCTGTGGAAGCACCATGGTTCCGGCTATGATTCGAAAAAGAGGGTATGAGTGTATTTCACCGTTGACATGGGAGGAACTTGCAGATGAATTAAAGGTGTATCGAGTAAGAAAAGTGTTGAAAGAATCCAGGGCTTTGCTGCTCACAAGAGCATATACCAATGCGGCTCTTGTAAGTGCACCGGACGGATTTATCAATCTGGATGATGCCACGAAAATTTTTGGTACAAAGTTCTGTTTTTTGGATGTACATGAGTTTTTGGATCAAACGCAGCCCGGAAATAATACGGAAAATCATACAAAGCCCGGATGGAGGGGATTAAATCTCACGGGTGCAGAAATGCAGGAGATTGCAGATATGGCAGACAAGATGATGGGAGATGCTATAGAATGCACCATGTCAAGAGAAGATATAATTCACAGTCTCCGGTTTTATAAGACAACGGAAAAAATGCTGGAGCATTATGAATGTAATGCGTTTTCCGCACCATGTCCAGAGATGTGTGCAACACGACGATTAAACGAAAATAAATTTACACCATGCATTACCCACAGTATTTTGAACGGAAGGGGTATTTGTTCAGCGTGTGAGTATGATGTACCGGGATTGCTTACACAGATGATTCTGTCAGCGTTTGCTCAGGCTGGAACTTATATGGGTAATACAAGTGTTGTACCTTTTGAGGCAGACGGAATTACTCCGGTTATTATCGCAAATCCGGCAAATGATCTGAAGGAAAAAGTAAAGATGATGACACCGGAGGAGAGAGAGCATTTGGTTTACAGCTTCCATTCTTCTTTGAATCTTCAGATGAAGGGCTTTGATGCAGAACCGATGGAATACGCAATTCATCCATATACGGGTTCCAGATGGGGGGCTACGGTTCGCTATGATTTTGGAAAAGATGCAGGTCAGCCAATCACACTGGCAAGGATTGCACCAGACGGAAAGAGCATTATGGTAGCAAAAGGAACTATCGTGTGTGCCATCGGCGAAAAAATGGAGGGCTGCACACAGGGCTGTGCATTTACGGTAAAAGATAAGTATGATTTCTATAAAAAGCAGCAGAATTTCGGAAATCATTTTCCGATTGTTTACGGAGACCATTTCGATCAGGTTGTAGCTTTGGGAGAACTGTTAGGACTTGAGGTTGTAACTGCATAAAAACAATACATAGAATAGAGGCTGGATTATGACAGTAAAAGAATTTGAGGATCATTTAAAACAGAATAAGGGAGAGAGTGAATATATCCTTATACAGATGAAGCGGTCCATAGAGCATTTTGAACGCCTGTATTCGTATGTGAAACTGTATTTATATCTGAAATTTATGTTGTTTGAAGGTGAAGAAGATACAGAAGATATTTTGGAGCTGGCTGATATCAGTACGGAAAAGATAGCGGAATTAAAGGCTCAGGGACTGGAATTTAAGGAACGTTCCGGGACCTGTGGCTCTATCTCGTCCGCAGTTACAAAAAAACTGTTGCTGCTTATTTCTCTTCAGAACGCATTGGACTTCAAGTTTAATACGTATGAGACGGCAGATATAACGACCTTGACAGAATTAACACAAAAGATCATGGAACATAAAAAGAGGGATGATATATGAGTTTGCAAAAAAAGCAGAATGCACTTGTGGAGGAAATCAATGGATTGGGTGATTGTTTTGAGCAATACAGCTATCTTATTTTTCGTTCCGGTCAGATGCCTGAAATGGATGATTGTTACAAAACGGAGGAAAATCTGATTCGCGGATGCCAGTCTGTTGTATGGGTACAAATTGACATAAAGGATGGAAAAATGTATTTTCAAGCCGACTCTGAGACATTGATCATTCGGGGGATTCTTGCAATATTAACAGAGCTGGTTCATGGGGAGCGAATAGCGGAGATAGCTAAAACACCGATTGATATTTTTGAGCGGACACAACTTGCTGTTACATTTCAGTCAGACCGGTTATCGGGAATTCAGAATATTATAAAACGAATATACGATGCGGCAGAATCATGAGAGCATTGTCTGGTGGATGCCATGCAAATATGCATGGGACCTGTTTTTTTTTGCATTTTACCGGGTCTAAATTCCTAATTATAATAAAGCTATCAAATTTCAGGAACTCGAAAAGCAGAGGGAAAACGTATGTTTTTGAGTAGAGTAGAGGAACGGAGATCCTGAGAAAAAACAAAAAAGGAGGGTAGATAGGAAAGAACGTAAATTTAAGGAGCAGAAACGAAAGAAAAAGTGAGGTAACTAAAATGAAAATCAATAAGAATTATATGCATTATCTGATTGCATTGATCATTGGATTGGTCATCGCTTTTGCATTGAAGCCAACCAATGGTTTGACGGAAGTCGGTATCCGTGTCATTGCGGTTATGATTCCGACGTTGTATCTGTGGCTGACAACCAACACGCATTGGACCTGTTTTTTGACATTGGCAATGCTGGTTATGACTCGTGCAATGACTCCAAATGAAGTGTGGGCAGGTTCCATGGGTCACTTTGTTGTGATTACTGTCATGGCTTACATGCTGTTAAATGTTTGTCTCAGTGAAACGGGCGTTATTAATCGAATTGCGATGTGGTTTGTTACGCGCAAATTTGTTCAGGGAAGACCATATGCTTTTATGGCAATGTTCTTTGGTTCCAATGTTTTGATCGGTCTGTTTATGGATAATATGTCTCTGGCAATTATCTACATTGCTTTGGCGGAAGCACTCTGCAAGCAGATGGGTGTGAAAAAGGGAGAACCGTTCTATACCTGTTTGTTTACAGGCGTTATGTGGGGAAATGTAATTTTGTCTATTGCATCTCCAATCGCACATGCCCTGCCGAATATTATTATCGGACTTGCAGAGAGCCAGTTGGGAATCACGATCACATATGCGCAGTGGTTGAAGATTGGTGTTCCGTTTACTCTGATTATGTGGGTAGTTATTATTCTGGGCGCAAGAATCTGGAATCCGGATACATCCGCATTTAAGAACTTTGATGTAGAAGAAGTAAAGAAAACTCTGCCTCCGCTGGATATCCGCGGTAAACTGGCATCTGTAATCTTCGTTATCGTAGTTATCGTTGTATTGATGCCGTCTCTGCTGATCAATGTATTCCCGACAGTTATGGGATATTTGAATGCAATAGGAGTCTGTGTGCCGGCACTTCTGGCAGTAGCAGCACTTGGTCTGATTGAGATTGATCACAAACCGGTTTTGAATGTACCGAACGCAATGAAGACACTTCCATGGCCGGCAATCGTTTTTGCAGGTACCGTAAGTGTATATGCAACTCCGCTTTCTTCTGAGGCTACCGGTATTTCTACATGGCTGGGCAATGTATTCCGTCCGCTGGTATCCGGACTTCCGCCATTTGGAATTATTGTAGTGCTGATGATCATTGCCATTGTACTGACAAACTTCCTGTCAAACACTGTTACAATGGTATTGTTCTTCAATATCGGTGTTGCGCTGCTGGCAACAGGAAATACAAATATGGCAGCGTTTACGATCATTATTGCACTTGCAGCATCCATGGCAACGATTACACCGTCTGCGGCGGTTCCGTCACCGTTGTTCTTCGGTCCCGGACACGTCACGATGAAGGCGACGCTGAAATACAATCTGATATTCGTTGTATTGTCATTTGTTGTTTTGGTAGGATTTCTCCCAATCGCATC
>CAYRZL010000111.1:0-7241 GCA_964428795.1 uncultured Lachnospiraceae bacterium
AAAAACAGGAACTGATCAGAGAGCTCTTAGCTCCGGCACTTCACAATATGTTTGTGACGCCGAAGGATATTGATGCGTCCATCAAACAATTAAGCTTTACAATATCAGAAGGATTAAATATCTGTTTTGCATAAGAACGGGATGTCCAACATATATTTCTAAGAAATGAGTCCAAAGGAGCGGCAGGTATGAGGAGCAGAAGAACAGGCAGACAACCACATGAAAAAAAGCCGATATGGGGAGCCATGTTCGTATGCGTGTTTTTATTTTTAGCGATTCTCATGGTCGGGAATATGAGAAACGCAAATTTTGCAGATCGTTTGAAATATCGCGTCAGCTCCGCAATGCTGCATGACCTTTCGCCTGTGACTGCCGGAAAAAGCACGGTGGAAGAGGTGAGAAGGAATGGAATTTTATCCCTTGTTTTATCTGATTTTCCCATCAGCCGGTATGGATTCGGAAATACTTCCTATAAACAATCACAGGAGAGTGCACTGGAAGGAGATATACTGGCAGAAAGCAGCGATGAAAACACGGAAGCTTTGGAAGAGGGAGCGGATACGCCTGATTCAGAAGAAACCGGAAATGGGCTGTCTGAGGATTCCATTATGGCAAGTCATAATGTGAAGGTGGACAATACATGGAAGCTGACGGATAAAATAAATACCTATGCAGTTGAAAAACTGCAGGATTTTGATTATCTGAAACAAAATTTTTATACGATCGACAGGACGACGACCATAGGAAGCGATGAATTAAATGTAAATAAATTATTGGCAGTGGACTGCAAACTGACGCACAATGCGGATACACCTCAAATCCTGATCTATCATACGCATTCTCAGGAAAAATATGCGGATTCTGCGGATGTATCGGAAGGGGTCATGGGAGTGGGGGATTATCTGACAGAGATTTTAACGGAGGAATATGGGTTGAATGTGATCCATCATAAGGGAGAATATGATGTGGAGAGCAGAGATAACGCCTATTCTGTGGCAGGTCCTGCGCTGGAACAGCTTCTTGCCGATAATCCGGGCATTGAGGTAGTCATTGATCTGCACCGGGATGGGGTTGCCGACAGTACTCACCTGACAACGGAGGTGAATGGGGTGACGATGGCGCCGATCATGTTTTTTAATGGACTCAGCCGCACCACTTCCACCGGAGCCATCGATTATCTGTATAATCCCTATTTGAGTGAAAATCTGTCTTTTTCTTTTCAACTGCAGTTGGCAGCAAATGAATATTTTCCGGGTTTGACCAGACCGATCTATCTGAAAGGGTACCGCTACAATCTGCATTATTGTCCGAAATCTCTGCTGGTGGAGGTGGGAGCGCAGACAAATACCGTGCAGGAGGCGATGAATGCCATGGAACCTTTGGCGGCAGTTTTGAATCATGTGTTGACCGAAGATTAGGATTCAGTTATACTATATTTTGGAAAAATTTGGACACACAGGAGGCAGCCATGGCCAAAACAGATCAGAGTAAAATCAGAAATTTTTGTATTATCGCACATATCGACCATGGAAAATCAACCCTGGCGGACCGCATCATTGAGATGACCGGTCTGCTCACCAGCAGAGAGATGCAGTCGCAGGTGTTGGATAACATGGATCTGGAACGGGAGAGAGGAATCACCATCAAATCTCAGGCCGTCCGCATTATATATAAAGCCCAGGATGGAGAGGAATATATCTTCAACCTGATCGATACCCCGGGACATGTGGATTTCAATTATGAAGTGTCCCGTTCTCTTGCTGCCTGCGACGGAGCCATCCTTGTGGTGGATGCGGCACAGGGAATCGAAGCGCAGACTTTGGCAAACGTGTATCTCGCATTGGATCACGATCTGGACGTTATGCCGGTCATTAACAAGATCGATCTGCCAAGTGCAGACCCGGACCGGGTCATTGAGGAGATCGAGGATGTGATCGGTCTGGAGGCGGAGGACGCACCTCAGATTTCGGCAAAGACCGGACTGAATGTGGAGCAGGTGCTGGAGCAGATCGTACAGAAGATTCCGGCGCCGGGGGGAGACCCTGAAGCGCCTCTTCAGGCATTGATCTTTGACTCCCTGTATGACTCTTATAAGGGAGTTATCGTATTCTGTCGTATTATGGAAGGTACGGTAAAGCCGGGTACACCTATCAGGATGATGGCTACCAATGCAGCCGCGGATGTCGTTGAGGTAGGATATTTCGGTGCCGGTCAGTTTATCCCCTGTGAGGAACTGTCCGCAGGTATGGTTGGTTATATCACTGCCAGTATCAAGAATGTGAAGGATACCCAGGTGGGCGATACGATAACAAACCGGGTAAAACCATGTGACAAGCCGCTGCCGGGCTACAAAAAAGTAAATTCCATGGTTTACTGCGGCATGTATCCGGCGGACGGAGCAAAATATCCGGACCTGCGGGACGCTTTGGAAAAATTGCAGTTGAATGATGCGGCGCTTCAGTTTGAACCGGAGACTTCCGTTGCTCTTGGATTTGGCTTCCGTTGCGGTTTTCTGGGACTGCTGCATCTGGAGATCATACAGGAGCGGCTGGAGAGAGAGTACAATCTGGATCTGGTTACCACAGCTCCGGGCGTTGTCTACAAAGTATATAAGACCAACGGAGAGGTGATCGAGCTGACGAATCCGTCCAATCTGCCGGATCCTTCTGAGATCGACTATATGGAAGAACCTATGGTAAGCGCAGAGATCATGGTGACCAGTGAGTTTATCGGAGCCATTATGGATCTGTGTCAGGAGCGCAGGGGAATCTATGTGAGTATGGAGTATATGGAAGAGACCCGCGCACTGATCAAATACGATCTTCCGTTAAATGAGATCATTTACGACTTTTTCGATGCATTAAAATCCAGATCCAGAGGATATGCGTCTTTTGACTATGAAATGAAGGGCTATGTGAGATCCGAGCTGGTAAAACTGGATATTTTGATCAATAAAGAGGAAGTGGATGCACTGTCCTTTATTGTATATTCCGGTAGTGCCTACGAGCGCGGACGGAAGATGTGCGAGAAATTAAAAGAGGAAATCCCGCGCCATCTGTTTGAAATACCGATTCAGGCGGCTGTGGGAGGCAAGGTGATCGCCCGTGAGACCGTAAAGGCAATGCGTAAGGACGTACTCGCAAAATGTTATGGCGGAGATATCACCCGTAAGAAGAAGCTTCTGGAAAAACAGAAGGAAGGAAAGAAGCGTATGCGACAGGTAGGAAATGTGGAGATTCCGCAGAAAGCCTTCATGAGCGTGTTAAAGCTGGATGATAAATGATGAGATCAACCGGCAGGGACGTTTGGGACAGATAGAACAGTGGGAGGAGTAGATCTGGTTGTATGATAAAAAGTAATCTTGAACTTTACATTCATATTCCGTTTTGTCAGCGGAAATGTCTGTATTGTGATTTCCTTTCGGATGTGCATGATGACAGTACAAAGGTAGCCTATCTGAGTATTTTGCGCGATGAGATCGCAGAAAAAGGCAGAGATCTTTCACAGGATTACCAGGTGACAAGTATCTTTTTCGGGGGAGGGACGCCCTCCTGTCTGCGAAAGGATCAGATTCGCGGACTTTTGCGGTCGATAAAGGATAATTTTGACGTATCTCCCATGGCTGAGATCACGCTGGAGTGCAATCCGGGTACGGTGAACGAGGATAAGCTTCAGGATTTTTACAGTTCCGGGATCAATCGTCTCAGCTTCGGACTTCAGTCTGCCAATAACAAAGAGCTTGCGCAGCTCGGCAGGATACATACCTTTGAGATGTTTCTGGAAAATTTTGATCTGGCAAGAAAGGCGGGATTTGCCAATATCAATGTGGATCTGATGTCCGCACTGCCGGGACAGACGGTAAAGTCATGGGAAAATACGATGAAATTAGTATTGCAGCTTCGCCCGGAGCATATTTCCGCCTACAGTCTTATGATCGAGCCGGACACTTATTTTTACAAGCTGTATGCCGGGGATGATAAGATCCGGCGTGACGGAGGTGTTCCGAAATCTCTTCCTACGGAGGAAGAGGAGCGGGAGATGTACGTGCTGACGGAAGTGACGCTGCAGGCAAAGGGATATGAGCACTATGAGATTTCAAATTATGCAAGACCCGGCTTTGCCTGCCGTCACAATATAGGATATTGGGAGCGTGAAAATTATCTCGGTCTTGGGCTTGGGGCATCCTCTCTGCTGCAGGAGATGCGTTTTAAGAATACAGACAAAATGGATGTGTATCTCAGGGGAGACTATTTCCCCAGGGATCTGAAGAATCTTACCCGAAAAGATCAGATGGAAGAGTTTATGTTTCTGGGACTTCGCATGATGAAGGGCATTATGCGGGAGGATTTCAGGCGCAGGTTCGGCGTGGAGATCGAGGCGGTATATGGTGATACCCTGCAGAGACTGCAGGAATTGGATATGCTTGCATTTTCCCAGGGAAATATCTGTCTGACCCCGGAGGGCGTGGATTTGAGCAATTATGTATTTGCACAGTTTTTACTATGAAAGCCCAAGAATCAAGCCCTTCAGGGCGCAGCCGAGCTTAGCATAGTCGCTTACCGTGGGAACCGGAGAAATAGAAATGGGCATATTTAGTGTGGTGCATTTGTTATTCTGATGTAGGAAGGGAAGACATATGAGATTTGTGATTCAACGTGTAAAGCATGCCAGTGTGACCGTGGACGGTGCGGTGACAGGAAAGATCGGGTCAGGTTTTCTTGTGTTAATTGGCGTGTCAAATGAAGATAATGAGCAGATTGCGGACAAGATGATAAAAAAACTGATTGGGCTTCGGATTTTTGAGGATGCGAACGGTAAGACAAATTTATCATTGGTGGATGTGGGCGGCGAGCTGCTTTTGGTGTCCCAGTTTACGCTTTATGCGGATTGTAAGAAAGGAAACCGCCCCTCTTTCATTCAGGCGGGAGCACCCAATCTGGCAAATGATCTGTATGAATATATTATAAAGAAGTGTAAGGAGCAGGTTCCTGTGGTGGAGCGGGGCATTTTTGGCGCAGATATGAAGGTGGAGCTTTTGAATGACGGACCCTTTACGATTTTGTTGGACAGTGCACAGCTATGAAGGCTGTGTACTTTTTTAAATTTATTATTTCTTAATAAAAATAAGTGTTGACAAAAAAATGGTAGAGTGCTACATTATGAGAGAAGATATTAGCACTCTTGAAAGTTGAGTGCTAACAAACCCCAAGAGTGAGAAAGCACGGTGTGTGAATGAACCAACTGAATGAATTGGATGAGAGAAAACGAAAAATTTTAAATGCCATCATTCGGACTTATCTTGCGACAGGCGAGCCGGTAGGTTCCAGAACGATTTCCAAGGCTTCGGATCTGAATCTGAGTTCGGCGACGATCCGAAATGAGATGTCTGACCTGGAGGAGCTCGGATATATCATCCAGCCCCATACATCCGCCGGACGGATCCCCTCGGATAAGGGATATCGTTTTTATGTGGATAATCTTATGGTGGAGCGTGACAGGGAAGTCAGCGAGATGAAGCAGTATGTGATCGAGCGTACCGAGAAAATGGAGCAGGTACTCAAGCAGGTAGTAAAACTGCTGGCGACGAATACCAATTATGCCACCATGATCTCCGCACCAAGTATGCACCGCAATAAAGTAAAGTTTATCCAGCTTTCCAACGTGGATACGGAGCACATGCTTGCGGTCATCGTCTTGGAAGGTAATATCGTGAAAAATAAGATGATCGATATTGAGGAGCCTCTGGATAATGAGACGATGCTGAAGCTGAATATTTTGTTAAATAGCAGCTTAAACGGTCTTGCGTTAGAACAGATCAATCTGGCGACCATCGCCAAATTGAAGGAGCAGGCAGGTATTCATTCCAATATTGTGAATGACGTGCTGGACGCAGTGGCAGAATCCATTCAGGAGGAAGAGGAGCTTGAGATTTACACAAGCGGCGCTACCAACATTTTCAAATATCCGGAGCTCAGCGATTCACAGAGAGCCAGCGAATTGATTTCCGCATTTGAGGAAAAACATGAGCTTAAGGGGCTGCTCAGTGACACGCATTCGGAGGAGAGCGGCACAGGTATCCAGATTTATATCGGTGACGAAAGCCCGATCCAGAAAATGAAGGATTGCAGTGTGGTAACCGCCACATACGAATTAGGGGAAGGCATTCAGGGTACGATTGGTATTGTAGGACCGAAACGTATGGATTATGAAAATGTGGTAGACAATCTGAAAACCATGAAAGCTCAGTTGGACAGCATTTTCAAGAAGAAAGACGAAACATCTCCTTCGGGAGGTGAAAGAAAGGAGGAAGAAGCGTGACAAATCAGGAAAAAGATTTGAAAGAAAACATAGATGAAATGAATCCGGAAACGGAAGAGGCTTCAGATGCGCAGACAGCAGATGAAACCACAAATGAAACCGTCGAAGAAGCGGAAACAGAAGAAGTGAAAGACCCCTGTGAAGAAGAGTCGGAGCAGACGGAGGGTGGGCAAAAGGAAAAAGGCGTTTTTTTCAAGAAAAAAGAAAAGAAAGATAAAAAGGACGAGCAGATCGCAGAGCTGAACGACAGAGTAAAGCGTCAGATGGCAGAGTTTGATAATTTCCGCAAACGTTCTGAAAAAGAAAAAAATCAGATGTATGAGATCGGTGCAAAGAGCATCATCGAGAAGCTGCTTCCGGTCATCGATAATTTTGAACGGGGACTTGCAACGATCTCCGAGGATGAAAAAGGAAGCGGATTTGCGGAGGGTATGGATAAGGTCTACAAGCAGATGGTATCTATGCTGGAGGAAGCAGGTGTGACAGCAATTGAAGCTGCAGGTCAGGAATTTAACCCGAATCTTCATAACGCAGTGATGCATGTGGAGGATGAAAACTTTGGTGAAAACGTCGTAGCTGAGGAATTCCAAAAAGGTTATATGTACCGGGACAGTGTGGTACGACACAGTATGGTAAAAGTTGCAAACTGATCGGTTTGTAATTTTATATATAGCATATTTCAATTATAAGAATATATTTAGGAGGGAATAATTATGAGCAAGATTATTGGTATTGATTTGGGAACAACAAATAGCTGCGTAGCAGTAATGGAAGGCGGTAAACCGGTGGTTATCGCTAATACAGAAGGAGCTAGAACCACTCCGTCCGTAGTGGCATTCACAAAAACAGGAGAGCGTCTGGTAGGCGAGCCGGCAAAACGTCAGGCAGTTACAAACTCAGAGAAAACCATCTCCTCCATCAAG
>CAYRZL010000112.1:0-7214 GCA_964428795.1 uncultured Lachnospiraceae bacterium
GTAGTGAATGTTATGTATCTTGGGCTAGCCGTCGCGCTAGCGACTTGGTACAATTTATCTGTAGTATCATAAAGAAAAAGGAGGAGTAAAGGCTTTATGAAAAAATTATGGAAAAAAGGTTTTGCCGGAATGATCGGGGCGCTTATGATCGCAGCGATGGTCATCCCGTCTTGTGTGAATGCAGAAGAAATTCAAGACGTTCAGAATCCCACAATTGAGAATGAGATAGATGAGGATACGGAGATTATATCTGAAGATGCCGAAGATGTATCTGAGGATATGCTAGAGCTTCAGGAAGGAATTGCAGCAGAAGAAATTCTGAATGCAGAAAATTCCACCGATGCAGAAAGTGAAAGCGTCAGCGAAACAGTAAGTACATCCGGATGGAAGGGATTTCATCAAAACCCGAACGGAGAAGAATGGTATTATTACAAAAATGGAAAGCCGGATACTACCCTTACATCAGTAATAAAAGGTAAGGTGAATGGCGAGGAAGCATGGTGGTATGTAGAAAAAGGTCAGGTTATGTTCGATGCATTTACCGTTGCAAAGAATGCCAATGGCTGGTGGAGAATCGAAAACGGGAAGGTTAATTTTAATAGCAATACCGTTGCAAAGAATGCCAAAGGCTGGTGGTATATTAAAAACGGTAAAGTAGATTTTTCTTATAACGGTTTTATGAACAACAGTAATGGTTGGTGGAGAATCAAAGGCGGCAAGGTAGATTTCAAATGCACAGATGTTATGAAGGGAACCGTCAACGGTAAAAGCGGCTGGTGGTTTGTGAAAGGCGGAAAAGTGCAGCTTGGCGTTAATTCGGTAGAGAAAAATGCGAATGGCTGGTGGGCGATCAGAAATGGGAAAGTAGATTTCTCTTATAATGGTTTTTTGAATAACAAAAATGGCTGGTGGAGAATCAAAGCCGGTAAGGTAGATTTTAAATGTACGGATGTTATGAAGGGAACCGTGAATGGAGAAAGCGGCTGGTGGTTTGTGAAAGCCGGAAAGGTACAGCTCGGCGTTAATTCGGTAGAAAAAAATGCGAATGGCTGGTGGAGAATCGAAAACGGGAAGGTTAATTTTAATAGCAATACCGTTGCAAAGAATGCCAAAGGCTGGTGGGTGATCGTAAATGGAAAAGTAGATTTTTCATTTACCGGTCTTGCAGATAATGAAAAGGGCATATGGTATATTGAAAAAGGAAAAGTGAATTTTAAAGCTAACGGTGTGGTCACCACAGAAGATGGAATGGCATATGCTGTCACAAACGGAGCTGCAGTTGAATTTGGAGAAAAAGTAGTTGAACTGGTGAATGCGGAACGTAAAAAATATGGTTTGGAGCCGCTTGAGTCAGATTTTGATCTGAAATGCGCAGCATTCGAAAGGGCAATGGAGCTGACAGAATTATTTTCACATACCAGACCGGATGGAAGCAGCTGTTTTTCTATTTTGAGTGAATACGATATATCCTACGGAACTTGCGGTGAGAATATAGCCGCAGGACAGTTTTCACCGGAATCGGTAATGCAGTCCTGGATGAACAGCGCCGGACATCGTGCCAATATTTTGAGCGAGGACTTTTCCAAAATTGGAATTGGATGCTATTGTGACGAAGATTCTACATATGGAATATATTGGACGCAGATTTTTACAGATTAGATATATGCTGTGATTTTAATAGATCAGGTATAACAAACGCCCCTGCCGGTGAAGGTAAGGGGCGTTTGCCTTAGCGATGCTTCCAGGTGCTTCTGGAAAACAGAATCAATATCGGGAAGATTTCCAATCTGCCCGCCAGCATATCCATAATCAGTACTAATTTGGAAATAATGCCAAACTGAGAGAAATTTCCTGTGGCGCCTACCATGTCAAAGCCGGGGCCCACATTGTTGATGCAGGCGATGACAGCGGAAAAATTAGTAGTAAAGGAAAAGTTATCCAGTGATATCACGAGAAAACTTGAAACTATGATAATCGCATAAGCAGCCAGATAAGCATTTACATTATCCAGAATCTTCTCATCTACTTTCTGACCGTTGTTTCGAACTACCTGTATCTTTTGCGGGTGCAGGATCTTCTTTGTGTTGCGCAGCAGAATTTTAATCAGAAGCAAAATACGAGAGCATTTTATGCCGCCGCTGGTACTTCCGGCACAGGCCCCGCACAGCATCAGGCATAGCAGAACCGCCTTGGAGAAGCTGGGCCACAGATCATAGTCGGTGGTCGTGTATCCGGTGGTGGTCATGACAGATACTACCTGAAACGAAGCATGACGAAGCGTTTCACCCAGAGAATTATAGAACCCATGAAGATTCCATACGATCAGTGCGGTGCTGGCAACGACCATTCCCAGATAAAACCGAAGCTCTTCATCCCGGAAAACATTTTTTATTTGTCTGAGTAACAGCAGATAATAGCAGCTGAAGTTTATGCCGAACAGCAGCATAAATACGGTACAAACATTTTGAATGTACGGACTGAAGCTGGCGAGACTGTCATTTCGAATACCAAATCCACCGGTACCCGCAGTTCCAAATGCGGTGCAGACTGCATCAAATGCGGACATTCCTCCGAATAAAAGAAATACAAAATTTATGATAGTCAGAACAATGTACAGCAAATATAAAATGGACGCGGTTTTTCGAATCCGAGGAGCCAGCTTTCCAACATTTGGCCCCGGGCTTTCTGCGCGAAGCAAATGCATGGTAAACCCGGTTTTTCCGCTGGCAGGAATAATAGCCAGTAACAGTACCAGCACGCCCATACCGCCCAACCAATGGCTGAAACTGCGCCAGTAGAGGATGCCCCGGGAGAGATTCTCCACCTCCGGCAGGATGGAGGCTCCGGTCGTAGTGAACCCGGAAACCATTTCAAAAAGTGCGTCCTCAAAATGAGGAATTTCACCGGAGAAAAAGAAGGGGAGACAGCCCAGAACACTCATGGCGATCCAGGCAATACCCACGCAGGCAAGTCCTTCTCTGGCATAAAAGCCTTTTTTGGCATTGCGGCAGATAAACAGTATAATGACAGCCACAATAGCGGTAATTAACATTCCCATCAGAAAACCATGCGCCGAGGCTCTGTCATGGTCAAACAGAGAAATGAGAAGCGCCGGTATCATAAAGACGATCTCGACCAGAAGAATCTGGGCGATATATCGTCCCATCATCTTATAATTCATAGCAATTTGTCCACCTGTAGTTTACATAAAAATATCGTTCAACTGATAGATTACATCATCTCTGGTAGAAATGATAATCACCGTATCACCCGGTGAAAAAGAAGATTCACCGTCCGGAATTTCTGTTCTCGGTCCGTGGATGATACAGCCCACTAAAATCTGTGATTTTAACTGAATGGATTTCAGAGGTTCGTTGCAATGCTTTGTGGTTTCATCTACCAGAAATTCAATCGCTTCCGCATGTCCGTCTGCAATAGAGTGAACGGATATAGCGGCGCCCGTCTGATTGTACATGGCGCGCACATAGCGGACAATGGTATTGCAGCAAAGCTCTTTTGGACTGATCACACTGCCGATGGAAAGACTTTCCACGATATTGCTGTTTTCCATATGTCCAAGCTTTGTTACGATCAACGGTACATTGTGACTGTTCCCATACAGGGAAGTAATGATATTGATTTCATCCAGTCCGGTCAAAGTGACCAGTGCATCACAATCCTCTAAGCCTACGCTGTCCAGAAGAGATTCGTCGCTGGCGTCTCCATGAAGGATACACACTTCCGGCAGCAGGTCGGCAAGCTGTTCGCAGCGTTCCAGATCTTTTTCAATAAGCTGAACGGAAATTCCGGTTTGTGTCAACTGACTGGCGAGGTAGTAGCTGATGCGGCTGCCTCCGCAGATAATGACACGTTTTACCCGGTGGGTGATAATACCGAGATTTTTCAGCATAACGGTCAGTGTTGCGGTGGGGGCGGTTACATACAGACGATCCCCCTCCCGAAGCACAAAATTACCGTCCGGAGCAATGACCTTATCTCCCCGCAATACGATGCAGACCAATACCTTGCAGTTGATAATGGAGTTTAGACTTATAAGAGGAATATCGCACAGCGGACTGTCTTTTTTTAATCTTAATTCGACGATTTCCACCCGGCCTTTTGCAAAACGATCCCGGCGCAGAAATCCGGGATACTTGATCAGATGCTCGATCTCTCTGGCGGTCTGCTTTTCCGGATTCACAGTCAGCGACAGTGAGAACGTATCCCGCATCAGGAGTACCTGTTCGGTATACTCCGGATTCCGGATGCGTGCAATCGTGTTCAAATTGGGGTTCAGACCCTGTGCGGTCATACAGCACAGCAGGTTTACTTCATCTTCATTGGTTGCGGCAATGAGCAGATCCGTATCGGCAATATCTGCCTGCTGCAGCAGATTCATAGATGCACAGTTTCCTCGGATGGTCAGTATGTCATATTTTTCAATGGTTTTGTCCAGCACGGATTGTTTCGCATCGATCAATGTAATATCATATCCGGCAGAAGAAAGCTGTCGTACCAGAGACAGTCCGACTTTTCCGCCGCCAGCGATTATTATCTTCATAAAAAATCCCTCCGACGAGATAATTGTTATTGATTAGGAGCAAGCTCGAAAATGCTCTGCATCAATAATATATCAGATCGGAGGGAAAGACAAGTTCTTTTTACTTATAGTAATTATCCGAAACAGTTATTATTTTGCATAAAACTCATCTACTGCATCAAAGAATGCATTGATGTTCTCCCATGGAGCCATTGGCGGAATATCACATCCGGAAGAAATAACAAAGTTAGGATATTTACAGCATTTTTCCATGGTATCCAGTGTTGCCTGACGTACACTCTCTGGGGTTCCGTTTCTCAGTTCGCCGGCCGGATCTACGTTACCGCTTGCAACAATGTCTGCCGGAATGTGCGGCATCATTTCAGACATATCAATGGCATTGCCAAAATGAAGGAATAAAGCACCGTTCTTTGTTATGGAGTTGATCTGCTGAATGGTACAGTTACCACAGTTATGATATCCCACGATAAAGTTGTCATCCTGAACAGCATCGATGATTTTCTTTACATAATCGGCAGAGAACTCTTCTTCCAGAGCCGGAGAAAGAAGTCCGGCAAGAGGCTCAGCCATCAGCACACCGTTTGCGCCGACTGCTTTGTATGCGTTGATGTAATTAATCAGAAATTCTGTAACTTTTTCCAGAATAATATGAACCATATCCGGTTCTTCGTAGCAGTAGATCATGGCCTCTGTTACATCCATGAGACGTCCTGCCAGAGAGAAAGGTCCGATAACGCCTGCAAATACAGGTCTGTCCTCAATGAGCTTTACTGCTTTCTCAATAGCATCAATGTAAATCTGTGTACGGCCTGCACCGATCTCAGGTACTTTCAGAGCTTCAGCTTCTTCCTCGGTGCTTACGATAGAGCCGATTACAGTTGGAACCTCATCATCAGAAATGTGAATGGTGGAACCAAATGCTTCAGCCTCCAGGGAAAGGTCCATCAAGCTTACGCTTGCGGCATTGTTTGGAGTCAGATCAGCGACGATCTTCATACCTTCCGCCTGTTTGTCACTGCTGGAAATCAGATCCTTTACGGTGATACCCATTTTCTGGATGGATGGGAAGGACAGTACCGGAAAAGCCTGTTTTTTGTCGGCAGCCAGAATGTCAGCAATCCATTTTTTCATGTCTCGTTTCATAGTGAAAAATCCTCCTTGTTTTCGTTTGTTTCAATAAATTCTACCAATAGTATAAAGAGAAAAAATTTTGGAATCTTGCAACTTTCAATATGAAAATCGTAAAAAATTTAGAAAATCCGGTTTTCTTTCTTTGCCAAGCAAAACTTTGCGTATTATTTAATAAACATTGTGCCAGATTATGCAATTTTATAAAAAGTTGTGATATAATTCTTAAGGAAAGTATCAGATTCAGAGCAGTAAAAGGAGCAGAAATAGAAATAATCTAAATCTGCTCTGAATGTGATTCTTTCCAGTGTTCCGCATTCCTCAGGACTTCACAGGATGAGGAAAACACAAGGGAGCCTTTCTCATACAGTGAGTTTAGGAGCGTCAGGTATTTTCCCTTGAACTTATCCCTAAGAACCCTGACAGGAAGAAAGAACTTCCGGGAAGATTTGCGTATCTTGTGGTCACGCGTAAGACCGCCGCCGGAAATGATGCAGTGCATATGCACATGGTAACCAATCTCCTGATTCCAGGTGTGGAGGACCTGGATGATCCCGGGTGTTGCCCCGAGATACTTCTTATCAGCAGATAATTCAAGAAGTGTTTCGGCACAGCATCTGTGAAGCAGGCCATACAGAAGCTTCTGGTTACAGTAAATGAGGTGGTTCAGTTCGTGTGGCAGGGTAAAAACCACATGAAAATATGGGGAATCAATGACTTCGGCCCTGCGTTTATCCACCCAGACTTCCTTCAGTACCGCCTGACAGTTAGGACAGTTGCGGTTGCGGCAGGAATTATTATGGAATTCGATGTGTCCGCAATCGCTGCACCGGCTGACATTACAGCCAAGTTTTCCGGACTTGCAGTTTAAAATGGCATGTGCAGCCTTCACCTGTACATCCGGCTGATAATGAACTTTTGAGGAATAATCCTCATAGGAAGCTGCAAATATCTGCCGGATGTTATAATCACCGCAGGTCGGACTGTCGTGCGGCTCAATGACATAAAAAGTAGACAAGTGGGTTAGCGTTGTGTATTTCGGATAGGCGGTGGAAGGATATGCAGATAGATTATGATAAGCTGACACAAAGTCTGGAAATTTTTGGCAAGGCGATGGGAGTGCGTATCTGTATATTGGATGAGAGCGGAAAAGACGTCTGTTCTTTTGGGGAAATCTGCCGTTATTGTGAGATAATACAGGCAGAACCTCAAATGCAGAAAAAATGTATGGCCAGCCATATCAGCACCGGTATCCAGGCGGCAAAGCTTGGAGACTGTAATTTTTATGTCTGTCATGGCAATATGGTACATCTTTCGGTTGCTCTGATGCCGGATTCCAGTATTCAGGCAATGCAAAAACATAGGAAAAAAGACGTGCAGCAGCAGATGATCGGACTGACTATGCAGAATCTGGGGGAGGGAGGCGGAAATCGTATGCTGTAGGAAAAACAGGAGCAGGAGCTTTCCAGATTTATTGAAAACGGAAATATCAAAGAAGCCCAGATTGTGTTAAATGACATTTTAG
>CAYRZL010000113.1:0-7134 GCA_964428795.1 uncultured Lachnospiraceae bacterium
TTCCCCCATGAATGGGGGCTAGGGGGTTGAAGTGTCGAAGACACTTTTTTATTATAAAGTATCCAAAGGAAAGCTCCGGTGGAGGTTTCCTTTGGTTGCCAGGCATGCGAAGGAAAGCGAGGTAGAGGGATGAAGTACAATTTTGATGAAATTATAGACAGAAGAAATACAAACTGCTGCAAATACGATTTTGCAAAGGAATTTGGTCTGCCGGAAGATGTGCTGCCATTGTGGGTGGCGGATATGGATTTTATGACGCCCCCGGCAGTTCGTGATGCGCTGGGAAACATCGCAGCACACGGTATTTACGGATACACGGATGCGAAAGCGGATTACTATGAGGCGGTAGCAAACTGGTTTGAACGTAGTTTTGGCTGGCGGCTGGAGCGTGATTGGCTGGTGCAAAGCCCCGGAGTGGTGTTTGCCATCAATGTTGCAATCCGTGCCCTGACAGAAGAGAGGGACGGTGTGCTGATCCAGCAGCCGGTATATTATCCGTTTAAAAACAGTATTCAGGCAAACAGACGGAAAGTGGTAAATAATCCACTGGTATTGAAGGAGGGACGGTATGAGATGGATTTTGATGATCTGGAGCAAAAGATTGTTTCGGAGCAGGTGAAGATGATGATTCTGTGCAGTCCCCATAATCCGGTAGGACGGGTTTGGACACCTGAGGAACTGCAGCGGGTTGCAGAGATCTGCAAAAAACATGATGTGTATGTGGTGAGCGATGAGATTCATGCGGATTTCACTTATACAGGCGTTACCCATCACATGATGGCGAAGGCAGCGCCGGAAGTATGTGATACGCTGATCACCTGTACTGCACCCAGCAAGACGTTTAATCTGGCGGGCTTACAGGCATCGAATATTATCATTACAAATCCTAAGCTGCGTAAAAAATATAAGGCGGAAATGAGACGTACCGGGTACGGAAGTCTGAATGTTATGGGATATGCAGCCTGCCAGGCTGCTTATACCTGCGGCGGAGACTGGCTGGATGAATTGAAGGTGTATTTAAAAGGGAATCTGGACTATATGCGGCAGTTTCTGAAAGAACGGATTCCACAGGTGACATTGGTGGAGCCGGAGGGAACCTATCTTGTATGGGTGGATTTGAGAGCGTTGCATTTGACGCAGGAGGAGCAGAAGGACCTGATCGTGAATAAAGCCCGGCTCTGGCTGGATACGGGTACTATGTTCGGGGCAGAGGGACGCGGATTTGAGCGGTTTAACATTGCGTGCCCGCGGGCTACGCTGACGGAGGCGCTGCAGCGTCTGGAAAGAGGCGTAAAGGAATATATGGTCAGATAAAAATGACATGCGAAAAGCAGCCGGTTTTCCGACTGCTTTTCTGGGGAGATTGAGTTATGAAAAATTGCTAAATGTAAAGAACATTTGCTCTATTAAAAAAGTAAGGTTAACTTGTTTTGATGATATTAGTATATATGGAAAATGTGACAAAAGAATGGATAGTCTCTTAAATAACTCTGAGAAAAAAATAAACTAATTCTAAACAAATCTAAATAAATAAGAAACCCCTGAATAGGAGACCTTCTTTACTCTGTCACAATGATATCTGCAAAGCTGCCCCGCACGATCCCTGCAAGTTCTTTTGGATTTACCTTTACGGACAGACCGATGCGTCCGGCACTGACATATATTGCGTCAAACTGTTCTGCGGATGTATGGATTATGGTAGGGAACTGTTTTTTCATACCCAGGGGACTGCAGCCGCCCCGCACATATCCCGTGATAGAGGTAATGTCCCTGACGTGGATCATCTCCACGGATTTTTCGTTTACGACCCGGGCAGCCTTTTTTAAGTCCACCTCGTCATCCACCGGAAGAACAAACACATAATACTGCTTACTTTTGCCCTGCATGACAAGCGTTTTAAAGGTCTGCTCCGCCGGCTTTCCGGTCTGTCTGACGCTGAGGGAGCCGCTTTTAAATTCGGAACATTCGTATTGCTCTACCTCATAAGAGATTTTGTTTTTATCCAGAATGCGCATGGCATTGGTCTTTGCTTCTTTTCCCATTTTCTTTTCCATCCTTTTTTCCTGCTTTAACAAGGGTATCACAATTATGCCGGTATGTCTATCTTTGCGGCTTTTTTTGGTTGCATGGTTTTGTTTTACTGTGTATACTAAAAACAGTGTGAGGTGAATGATATGTTTTTTATCATGGGTATCAACAGCGGACAAAGAAGGCTGAATTTTGATCAGGTGGAGGTGTGCAGGTGCTGCGGCAGATACGGACATATACAGGTATTTATGACATACATGTATCTGTCTTTGTTTTTTATCCCTATCTTTAAATGGAATAAGCGGTTCTATGCAAAAATGAGCTGCTGTGATGCTGTGGCGGAGTTGGATGCGTCCTTTGGCAGGGCTATCGCCAGAGGAGAGATCAGTCGTATCAATTATGAAACATTGCGGTTTCAAAACCGCTATGGCGGAGGAATCGGGATCAGGCGCTGCGGCAAATGCGGATTTACGACGAAGGAAGATTTTCAGTATTGTCCAAAGTGCGGAAATCCTTTATAAAAGCAGGAAGAAGTGTATGGCTCGATAAACAGATCTGAGCCGGAACAAATATAAAATATAGACAGAGAAGGAGACGAAAAATGGAAGAGAAAAAGGTAATGACAAGGGCGCAGCAGAAGACAGAAGACACCTGGAATATGGAAGACATGTATGCAAATGAGACCTTATACAGGGAAGAAGGGGAGCAGTTGGACCTTATGATGAAGGAATTTTCAGCTTTCCAGGGAACCTTGAAGGATGGATCGGGACAGTTTTTAAAGGTACTTCAGACGTATGAGAAGATGAATCATCTCTTTGACCGGCTGTTTGTGTATGCGAATCAGAAAAGCCATGAGGATACTGCAAATGCAAAATATCAACAGATGTGCGGCGAGGTGCAGATCGTGGGATCAAGGCTTGGTCAGTATACTGCGTGGCTGGAGCCGGAAATACTTGCATTGCCGGAGGATCTGCTTGCATCCTATTTTGATGAAAATGAAGAGCTTGAGGGATACCGCAGATTTGTGGAGCAGATCACCCGCAGACGGGCGCATGTGCTGGATGCCGGGCAGGAGGCTTTGATGGCAAAGGTGGCTGAGCTTGGGGCGGCTCCGGACAACATTTTTTCCATGTTTAACAATGCAGATATCCGGTTTCCGGATGTGACTGACGGGAAAGGAAACACCTATCCCCTCACATCGGGCACCTATGTATCTTATTTGCAGAGCAGTGATATTGTGCTTCGGAAGAATGCGTTTGAGGCTATGTACAAGGTGTACGGTCAGTTTCAGAATACGCTTGGCACTACCTACTATGCAAATCTGAAACAGGCAGACTTTTTTGCAAAGCAGCATGGATTTGAAACAACGCTGGAAAAGGAGCTGTTTGACAGTGAAATTCCGACAGATGTATATACAAATCTTCTGGAGGCGATCCACAGCCGCCTGCCGTATATGTACGATTATGTGTCATTGAGAAAAAGACTGCTTGGTCTGCCGGAACTGCATATGTATGACGTATATGTGCCGATCGTAAAAACGCCGGAGAAAACATACAGCTTTGAGGAGGCAAAAGAAATTGTGCTTCAGGGTCTGAAGCCTCTTGGAGAGGATTATCTGGCATTGCTTCGGCAGGGGTTTGAGAACCGCTGGATCGATGTATATGAAAATCGGGGGAAATATACGGGTGCATATTCCTGGGGCGCATACGGCACGCATCCGTATGTACTGCTAAACTATAATGGAACACTGGACGATGTATTTACGCTTGCTCATGAGATGGGACATGCACTGCACACATGGTACTCCTATAAAAATCAGCGTTTTATCAACTCGGGATACCGTATGTTTGTGGCAGAGGTGGCGTCTACCTGCAACGAGGCTCTGCTGATCCATGACATGATGAACCGGACTGAGGATCCGGTGGAGAAAAAATATCTGATCAATCATTTCCTGGAGCAGTTTAAGGGAACGATGTACCGTCAGGCAATGTTTGCGGAGTTTGAGATGCTGACACATAAGGTCGTAAATAACGGCGGTATGCTGACATCGGAACAGTTAAAAGAACTGTATCTGACTCTGAATAAACGCTATTTCGGAGAGGAGATGATCTCTGATCCGGAGATTGCGCTGGAATGGGCGATGATACCGCATTTTTATACTCCGTTTTATGTATATCAGTATGCGACCGGATATGCGGCAGCCATTGCAATCAGCAGTAAGATTCTGGCGGGAGAAGAGGGCATTGTGGAGAAATACAAACAATTCTTAAGCGGCGGATGCTCCATGTCACCGATTGATCTGCTGAAAATCTGCGGTGTGGATATGTCCTCGCCAAAACCGGTGGAGGATGCATTGGATGTGTTTGGTGAGTATGTGAAAAAGCTGGGAGAGCTGTAGACGGTTTGTCATAAAAATGATAGATAAAAGGGGAGAGACAGGAGATGTTATACACATATCCGGATTATTGGAAGGAATTTGAATGTAAGGCGGCAAAGTGTCAGGATACCTGCTGTGCAGGCTGGCAGATCGTAGTGGATGAGGCAGCCCTGCAGAATTACCGCCGGGTGAGAGGAATTTTTAAAATCCGCATGAAGCGGTCTGTCAACTGGGCTGAAAAGACCTTCAGACAGGATGAGAACCGACGCTGTGCGTTTTTAAATGAGGAAAATTTATGCGATCTGTATATAAAGCTTGGGAAAAATTCTCTCTGCAAAACGTGCCGGACTTATCCGAAGCATGTGGAAGAATTTGAGAACGTGCGGGAAATCAGCCTGTCTCTTTCCTGTCCGGAAGTGGCGCGCATTCTGATGTCAAAATGCGATCCGGTACATTTTTTGTCAAAAGAGAAGCCGACGCAGGAGGAGTATGAGGATTTTGATCCGTTTCTCTATTCCAAGCTGCTGGATGCGAGAGACGTGATGATAAAGCTGCTGCAGGAGCGGGATATGCCTATTGAGATGCGTGCGTGCCTTGTTCTTGGTATGGCGCATGACATACAGGCAAGAGTGGATCGGGGTGAATTGTTTACCTGTGACACGGTTTTAGAACGTTATCAGAGTGAAAAAGCGCGCTTTTATGTGGGAAAGCTGGTGACGCTTTGGCGGGAAAGACCGCAGCAGCAGTATGCTTTTGCAACCGGAAATTTTGTCAGGCTGTATCAGTTGGAGCGGCTTTCGGAATGCTGGGATGAAGAGCTTGAAGAGACAAAAAACTGTCTGTTTGATGAGAGTTGCTGGAATTATTATAACCTGTACGGTGCATTTCAGGACTGGCTGGCAGAGCATTATACTCAGTGGGAGATTCAGGCGGAACAGCTGTTGATTTATTTTATTTTCACCTATTTTTGCGGAGCTGTGTATGATGAGCGGATTTTTGCAAAGGTGCAGATGGCGGTGGTCAGTGTATATCTGATCCATGATATATTGCTGGCACGCTGGCTGAAGCAGGGTGAGATCGGTCTGGAGGATGTGGTGGAGATCGTCTATCGCTATTCCAGAGAGTTGGAGCATTCTTCGGAAAATCTGGAGCTGTTTGAGCAGATGATGGAGCAGGAGCCGCTGATATCAAAGAAGCGGGAAGCTGATAGTGACAGGAGTGTGTAATGTGTACTGTATTTTACCGATACTGTGAACCGGGTCCTACGAAGGGGAAATATAAAAAAGAGCATCAGCTCGGGCTGGAGCTTCTTTCCTGTGGTTTGAAGAAATTGTATGATCTGGATGTGCCGACGGACGGGCTGCAGGGACAGATAGAAAAAAATGAATATGGCAAACCCTTCCTGAAGGATTATCCTGCGATTCATTACAACATCAGTCATTGTAATGGTCTGATCGTCTGTGGTTTTTCAAAAGGGGCGGTGGGCGTTGATGCGGAGAAGATCGGTGCTTACAGGGAGGCAGTCGCACGAAAGGCGTATACCGGGGCTGAGCGGACGCTGCTGGAACGGTACAGGGAGGATGAAAAACAGTTGGCGGAGATGTTTTTTCGCCTTTGGACGCTGAAGGAAAGCCGCATCAAGCAGGCGGGGATGGGACTTTCTATGTCCCTGACTGATTTTTCTTTTGATATCGATAAAAACAGGGAGCCGGCAGCAGTGACCTGCTCCGACTCCCGCGTGTTTTTTTCTCAATTTTTGATCCGGCCGGATTATGTGCTTTCTGTGTGTAGGGAACATCCGGCAGATTCAGTAAATTTGATTCAGGTGTGATTAGAATATATCTTTCTGCTCCGCATATACGCCCGGGAGAATTGCAGCCAGATTTGTAAACTCCTTGATGTTGTGTGCGAAGAGTCCCGTGGGCATAAAATCCGGGATACGGGCGCCCTCCGGAAGTCCCCGGACGATCTTTCCGTCCACGTATCCATACCCGATCCAGAATCTGGAGCAGAACATGACGCCGTCTTTATACGGATACCATTTGTGCGTCATGGCAGCGGCGAGAGAGCTTGCACCTACCGCACATACCATGGATGCGCATTTGTCAGAACCAACGATGGAGGTATCATAACCGAAATCGGCAGGGCTTAAAAATGCCAGTTTCAAAAATTCCGGTCCCGGTCCCACGTCCTCCATAATATAATGGGTGACGCCCCATGTTTTCTCGTTCATTGGAACATTCGGGTCGCATACATAGTCGGCACGGTCTGCTCTTGCAAAATAGTGATCCTCAGGATCCCAGATCTTGTATCTCAGATCAGAGCCTACGGAATGCCATGGGAACCACCAGTCCAGCATCTCCACGGTTACCCCCGGCATATAGGTGGTGTTGCATACGCTTGCAGTACCGTCCTCCAAAACACCATATCCAATCTGGCAGTAACCTTCGTCTTTGCCTTCTAAGAACAGATCCTTGTCAGCAAATCCAAGCAGCGTTTTCGGATCCGCCATACCGCCCTTTAAAATAGCAAGCTTTTCCTCCGGGATCGGAGCCAGATCCTGCTCAAAATACTTGTAGTAAGACAGGTTTTTTTCTTCCTGTGATACGCCTACCTTTTTACCCATAAAAAATACCCCTTTCTTGCTTTTATCGTTATATTTATTATAATTCAAAGTCAGAAAAAAGAATACTACTTTTTTGGACATGTCTATAACTTTTATGTTATAA
>CAYRZL010000114.1:0-6652 GCA_964428795.1 uncultured Lachnospiraceae bacterium
AAAAAACCTTACCGACTTTCAGCTTCATTTCTGAAAATCAGTAAGGTTTTTCTGTTATTGAAGTATTGTATTATCGAATGAGTGATACCCGAAATGTTGCCAAATCGTTGCCAGTACTTAAACAAATTTGTTTGAAACCCGCATAAATACTGGCTTTTTCAATCCCATTTCATCACTCAAACTCAATCGTCCCCGGCGGCTTACTGGTCAAATCATACATTACCCGATTGACCCCTTTCACCTCATTGATGATTCTGCTCATCACCTTCTGCAGCACCTCCCACGGAATCTGCGCTGCCTCAGCAGTCATGAAGTCAATGGTATTCACCGCACGCAGTGCAATGGCATAATCATAAGTTCTCTCATCACCCATAACACCCACAGAGCGCATATTTGTCAACGCCGCAAAATACTGTCCGATGCTTCCTGCAATGCCAGCCTTTGCAACCTCCTCTCGATAAATCGCATCTGCATCTTGCACGATCCGCACTTTTTCTGCAGTCACCTCACCGATGATACGGATGCCAAGTCCCGGTCCCGGGAATGGCTGACGGAATACCAGATTTTCCGGAATGCCAAGCTCAAGTCCTGCTTTTCTTACCTCATCCTTAAACAGATCTCGCAGCGGCTCGATAATTTCTTTGAAATCCACATGCTCCGGCAGACCGCCCACATTATGATGGGACTTAATCACTGCGGACTCTCCGCCAAGACCGGACTCCACCACGTCCGGATAGATGGTTCCCTGCACGAGAAAGTCCACTGCTCCAATCTTCTTTGCTTCTTCCTCAAAGATGCGGATAAACTCTTCACCGATAATCTTACGTTTCTGCTCCGGTTCTTCCACACCTTTCAGCTTGCTGTAGTAACGCTCCTGCGCATTGACACGAATAAAATTCAGGTCATACGGTCCCTCCGGTCCGAATACAGCTTCTACCTCATCACCTTCATTTTTTCGCAGCAGACCGTGATCTACAAATACGCAAGTGAGCTGTTTTCCCACTGCTTTTGACAAAAGAACTGCTGCCACAGATGAATCCACACCGCCGGAAAGAGCGCAGAGTACACGACCATCACCCACCTTTTCTCGGATGGCTTTGATGGAGTTCTCCACAAACGCATCCATCTTCCAGTCTCCGGCACATCCGCACACGTCATACACAAAATTGGAAAGCATCTTGGAGCCCTCCTGTGTGTGCAGTACCTCCGGGTGGAACTGGATCGCATACAGTTTTTTCTCCTCACACTCCGCAGTTGCCACCGGGCAGTCTGCGGTATGAGCAGAAATACGAAATTCCGGAGCTGCCTGGGAAATATAATCAAAATGGCTCATCCAGCAGATGGTAGATGGTAGTACATTGTGAAACAATTTAGAAGTTTTGTCCACAAATACTTCTGTTTTTCCATACTCACGCACCGGAGCCTTCTCTACTTTTCCGCCGAGGATGTGCATCATGAGCTGTGCACCATAGCATAGTCCCAACACCGGAATACCCAGTTCAAACAATTCCTTTGTGTAAGTCGGTGAATCCGGCTCATAACAGCTATTTGGTCCTCCGGTAAGGATGATTCCCTTCGGATTCATTTCTTTTATTTTTTCAATATCTGTTTTATAAGAATAGATCTCGCAATATACGTTGCACTCGCGGATACGACGTGCTACAAGCTGATTGTACTGTCCGCCGAAATCTATTACAATAACGGTTTCTCTGTTCATAGTTCCTCCTGTCATTCATAAGTAATACGTTAACAATAAAAACCCTGACAATTCCTTATCTATTTTACTTGATTACACGTTTTGACACAAGCCTCTTTCTTACTTTTTCCAAAAAATGTATTTATTCCGCTAACGTGTGAACAATAACATTGTCCTGCCTGCTTCATGCAAAAAAGTCTGACATCTGCCCAAAACACATTGCAATCCCCCGGATATGTCAGTTATAATAGCCATATGAAAAATCAGAGGTAAAACAAAATGAGTAAAAAATTTGATGAAATGTTTGAAAATTTATATAAAGACATGTGGGGCATAGATCAATCCGGAAAGGCAGGAAATGAATTTGACTCCGAAAAGCTGGCCCGCATAAATGCAGATATCCGTGCGGAAATCGAACGGGATTTCGGAGTACGCCTTGAAGATGTGGGCATACAGCTTCCCAGAGAAGAAGGAAACTCCCGGCAGCTCCAAAATCAGAATACCATTCTGACACAAGAGCAAAAAACCGATCAGAAGACGGAGACTGCCCAGCAACAGGCAGCCGAAAAAAACAAAATAAATCCTATGGACGAGCTAAACGCACTGGTTGGTCTCACTGCATTAAAAGATGATGTAAAAGAACTGATCAATCTGGTAAAAATTCAAAAAATGCGCCAAGAAAAAGGATTGAAAACCGTTCCCGTCTCTCTTCATCTTGTTTTTACGGGAAATCCCGGAACCGGTAAAACGACCATTGCCCGCATTCTCGCTTCTTTATATAAAGAAATCGGTGTCCTTGAAAAAGGACAGCTTGTGGAAGTGGACCGTTCCGCATTGGTTGCCGGATATGTGGGACAAACTGCAATTAAAACGCAGGAGAAAATTCAGGAAGCACTGGGCGGTGTCCTGTTTATCGACGAAGCATACACTCTGGCAAACAATACCGGAAACGATTTTGGTCAGGAAGCCATTGACACAATCTTAAAAGGTATGGAGGACCACAGGGATAATCTGGTTGTCATCGTGGCAGGTTATCCTGATCTGATGGAAAAATTCATCAACAGCAACCCGGGGCTAAAATCCCGCTTTAACAAATATATTCATTTCCCGGATTACAGTTCCGAAGAGCTGATGCAGATTTTCGAGAGTCTCTGCGAAAAATACGATTACAACATGAACGAAGAAGCCAAAAAAGCTGTGGAAGAACAGATTCATACACTGGAACAGGAAAAAAATGCTAATTTTGCCAATGCAAGAAGCGTAAGAAACCTGTTTGAAAACATTATTACCAATCAGGCATCCCGCGTAGCCGATATGGAAGATCCTACTCCGGAGGATATGACCACCATTTATGCGGAGGATCTCCATGAATGACGAAAGACAGGCTGAAGCTAAAAATCCAGCCTGTCTTTTACGATATTATTCACCAATTCTGTTCCTGAAAATCTCCAATGCCTTTGGAAACCATGCTGTGAATTCCTCCGGCTTCTCTGTCATCCACCGTTCCAGCTCTTCCATGGTGATCCATTTACATTCGGACATTTCCTCCGGATCCGGATCGATGGCAATCCATTCTTCTTTCACCGGAAGATAAAACACATGATCAATCTCTGACTCGGCGCAATTTTCATATTTTTTATAATACTGAAATTTCCCCAGCTCCTCCAGCTTTCCGTAGGGTGCCATATCAGCGGGAGGGCTCTGCACATCCCAGGAAAAGGTCAGTCCCAGCTCATCTTTCATTCTGCGCACAACTGCATCATTTAATTCCTCTCCCTTTCTCGGATGAGAACAACAGGTGTTTGTCCACAGACCGCCAGAATGATACTTTCCTTCTGCCCGTCTATGAATCAAAAGCTTATGATCCTTCCAATTAAATAAAAACAAAGAAAAAGCTCTGTGAAGCTGCTCTTTGACATGGGTATCCATTTTTTCTCCATATCCGATAATCTCATCCGCTTCATTTACCCATGTGATCCATTCATTCATATATGCTCTCCAATCTCTTTTCTATCGCAACTATAGCATAGGTCCATCGTTTAATCAAGGCATCATCCTATGATATCTCATTCACAAATTTCATCACACATTTTATTCTTCAATTTCGTCAAAAACCTTCAGGCGCTCATATAATATTTGCAAATAACGGTGCGACAATTACCGTCAAAACTCCCGCTACCGCAATAGACAGACTGCTCATGGCACCCTCAACCGCTCCAATTTCCATTGCCCTGGCGGTTCCGATGGCATGGGCCGAAGTTCCGATGGCGATTCCTTTCGCAACCGGTTCCTTAATGCGAAACAGCTTGCAGACAGGCTCTGCCAGGACATTTCCAAACACTCCCGTGACAACGATCATGGCTACTGTGATCGTGACCACTCCGCCAAGCTCTTCGGATACGCCCATTCCGATCGCTGTTGTGATAGATTTTTGAAGCAGCGTTACATAGAGCGTATGATCCAAACCAAATAACACAGACATCACAAGCACACATACCACGCTGGTAAATACCCCCGTTAGGATTCCGGCAAAAATTGCTTTCCAGTTTTTCTTCAGCAGCTCCACCTGCTCATAAAGAGGAATCGCCAGGCAGACCGTTGCCGGTGTCAGGAAGTAGCTCAGATATTTTGCCCCTCATTATTTTAGTATGAAAAGCAGCTGCGCATCATGCGCAGCCGCCATCTCTAAAAAATTTACTCACACGAAACCAGCGATTTCTTCACAGCCTCAGCCACCACATCTGCCAGCCGCTCATCAAAAGGCTCCGGCAAAATGTATTCCTCGCTTAATTCCTCCTCTGTGATCAATCCTGCGATCGCCTCAGCGGCACAGAGCTTCATCTCCTCTGTGATCTGTCCGGCTCTTCCTTCCAGTGCACCTTTAAAAATGCCCGGAAATACAATGACATTGTTCACCTGATTTGGGAAATCGCTGCGTCCGGTGCCCACCACTCTGGCTCCTGCAGCTTTCGCCACATCCGGCATGATCTCAGGAATCGGATTTGCCATAGCAAAGAGGATCGCATCCCGGTTCATAGTGCCGACCATCTCTGCACTCACGCTGTCCGGTGCGGAAACTCCGATAAAAATATCTGCCCCAACCAGTGCATCTGCCAGGCTTCCCTCCTTATCCTCCAGGTTTGTCACCTTCAGCATCTCTTTTTTGATCCAGTTCAGTTTTGGGGATCTGCTGTTAATGATACCGTTTCTGTCACATAGTGTAATGGTCTTAAAACCATATAACAGCATCAATTTTGCGATGGCAATTCCTGCTGCACCGGAACCGTTGATGACAACGCGGCACTCTTTTTTTGTCTTTTTTACAAGCTTTAAAGCATTGATAATCCCGGCAAGTACAACGATTGCAGTTCCATGCTGGTCATCGTGAAAGACAGGAATATCCAGTTCCGCCTTAAGGCGCTCTTCTATTTCAAAACAGCGTGGTGCGGAGATATCCTCCAGATTGATTCCGCCATAGACGGGTGCCAATGCTTTTACAATAGATACGATTTCATCTGTATCCTGTGTGTCGAGACAGATCGGTACCGCATTGACCCCGCCAAATTCCTTGAACAACACCGCTTTTCCTTCCATAACAGGAAGCGCCGCTTTCGCTCCGATATTGCCCAGACCTAATACTGCACTGCCATCGGATACGACAGCAATGGTGTTGCCTTTCATCGTATATTTGTACACCGTTTCCGGGTCCTCCGCAATTTTTCTGCAGGGCTCTGCAACACCCGGTGTGTATGCCAAAGCCAGATCCTCCCTGCTTTTTACCGCCGCTTTGGATCTTATTTCCAATTTTCCCATCCATGCTTCATGAAGCTGTAATGCTTTTTCATTTACTGTCATAATCCTTCCATCCTTACATTACATTCTGCGGTGTACCGTTTAGATACTGAACCACATTTTCAAATGCGATCACCGCACGCTTTATCATCGCTTCTTTGCTTGCAAAAGCAACATGAGGTGTGAGAAGTGTATTCTTTGCATTTACAAGAGGATGCTCCCTGGCAATGGGAGGTTCCGTCTCAAATACGTCAATGCAGGCTCCTGCGATCTTATCTGTATTGAGCGCCTCTGCCAGAGCCTCACTGTCAAGCACAGGTCCCCTTGCCAGATTGATCAACACCGCAGAAGGTTTCATCAATGCAATTTTTTCTGCACTGATCATATGCTTTGTCTCTGCATTAGAAGGAACATGAAGCGAAATCACATCGCTTTGTGCCATCAGCTCATCCAGAGAGACATAGCGGATTGTGGTATTCTCTTTCTTCGTTCTGCTATATGCCAGAACCTCACATCCAAATGCTTCTGCGATTTTTGCAACCCGCATTCCGATGGCTCCGGTTCCCACAATACCGAATTTTTTCCCTTCCAGCTCATATCCGATGAGTCCGTCCTTTGTACCCTCATTTCTGGTGGCTTCGTCACAAGCTGTGATATTACGGTACAGACTGATGAGCATTCCAAATACCAGATCTGCCACTGCCGCAGTGGAATAGCCCGCACAGTTGCTGACTACAACACCCTTTTCTCTGCATGCATCCATATCAATATGATCGATCCCGGTAAATGCAACGTCCAGATATTTTAACTTTTCGCAGTTCCGGATCACTTCCCCATTTAACGGATTGTTTGCTACTATAATAATGTCAGCATCCTTTCCGCGCCGGATCAACTCCTGTGTGTCAGTTGTCTTTGTGTCATAATAGACGATCTCAACAGAACCTTTTAACGCCGCTTCCGCCATGGAAAGCAGCTTTTCTTTTTCCACGCCGAGAGGCTCGATAATTACCAGCTTCATTATCCATTTTCCTTTCCACTAAAAAAGTTGTAAATTTCCATGACTATTGTACTAATATTTCTGTTTCAGATCAATCTCATTGAGCAGCGGTTCACCGGCTTCATACCTGCGAAGATTCTCACAGAACAAATCTACCGCACGATCCA
>CAYRZL010000115.1:0-6611 GCA_964428795.1 uncultured Lachnospiraceae bacterium
GAAAAAAAGTAAACGAAGATAAAACATTACTATATTTCAATATATTGACAGGAAGAGCCACAACCCCAGTATTTTCAATGGGTTGCGGCTCTTCTTTTGGCTCCCAACTGTCAAAGAATGGATTATAACATAACATAATCGGACACATTTTTCATCAGAATTTCTCTTTTTCTTCTGAAAAAACAAAACCGAGCTCCCCACACAATAAAGAAATAAAAGAGCAAGCTCTTGACGCATACTCTATAGTTTGCTTTATAATAAGTATATCACATATTTTTTAAAAAGGAGAAACTCTATGAAATATAAATATCCCAACCTATGCAAGCCGATCACCATTGGCAACATCACCTTCCACAGCCGCATGTTTTCCGCTCCTATGGGCGGAACTGATATCACAAATGACGGCTGCATCGGTCCAAAATCAACTGCTTTTTATGAATTAAGAGGAAAAGGCGGCGCCGGTGCTGTCACAGTATCGGAATGCATGGTACATCCTCAGACAGACGGATCACATACATATCATCTGGATGAACGCATTTTAAACTCTCTGGCATGTGCCACCTACACCGCAGATGCCATTCGCCGCCACGGTGCAATTCCAAGTCTGGAGCTGTCCCATTCCGGCATGTATGCGGGAACCTATATGACGGATAAAGATAAACAAAAGTCCATGCATCAATGGGGACCGTCCGATACAATCCGGCCGGACGGTGTAACAGTAAAAGCTTTAACACCGGAAATGATAAAAGAAATCACCTCCGCTTACGGTCATGTGGCAGGTCTTGCCAAACGTGCAGGATTTGAGATGATCATGATCCATGGAGGACATGGCTGGCTGATCAACCAGTTTTTATCTCCGTATTTCAACCACAGACAGGATGCATACGGCGGAAGTCTTGAGAACCGCTGCCGCTTTGCCAAGGAAGTATTGACGTCTGTGAGGGAAGCAGTCGGTCCGTTCTTTCCTATTGAATTCCGTTTTTCCGGTTCAGAGCTGTTTGAAGGCGGCTATGATCTGGCAGAAGGCTGCCGGATCGCACAGCACTTAGAGCCTTATATAGATTTACTGCACGTTTCTGCCGGAACTTATCAAAGAGGCTTCGGGGATACTCACCCTTCTATGTTTAAAGATCACGGATGTAACGTATATCTGGCTGCTGAGATCAAGAAACATGTGAACATCCCTGTTGCAGCCATTGGCGGTCTGAATGACCCTGCCCAGATGGAAGAAATCATTGCCTCCGGGAAAGCAGATGTGGTCTATATGGCGCGAGCGCTTTTAGCAGATCCTTTCCTTCCCCAAAAGGTCATGGCAAATCAGGACGAGGATATCGTTCATTGTCTCCGTTGCTTTACCTGCATGGCAGAGCGTGCTGCGACCTCCACAAGAAGATGTACTGTAAATCCTCTGATCGGTCGGGAAATCGAAGGAAATGAAATATCTCCTGCACCGACAAAGAAAAGTGAACAGGCACTTCCTTTTAAATATGAAATGTATCAATTGGCTGAAACATATGCAAAGCTTGCAAAAGAAGCCGGCGTTGAATTTCGTTTTAACACCACAGTTACAAGGGATTATGTGGAGACGGAAGCGCCGGATGCACTGATCATTGCAGTAGGCTCCTCACCGATCGTTCCTCCCATCAAAGGATTAAATGGAGATCACGTCGTGGTAGTGAACAACTATTACAAAGAAAAAGATCAAATTTCAGATGATGTTGTTGTTCTCGGAGGAGGTCTTGCCGGATGTGAATGTGCCATCCATCTTGGTCAGCGCAGCAAAAGAGTTCACCTGATAGAAATGAGGGATCAGCTTGCACCGGATGCAAATGTAAGACATCGTCCGTTACTGCTGAAAGAAATTGAAAAATATGTTACCGTTCATACGGGATATAAGGGAATCGAGGTGACCCCAAAAGGTGTTTTATGCGAAGACTCCAAAGGTAATGTGCAGCTCGTTCCGGGAACCTCCGTTATCTGCGCTCTCGGTCAACGTCCTAATACTGCTGCGGTAAATGAGCTGCTTGGCTGTGCTCCTTTTGTCCGTGTCATCGGCGATGCGGCAAAGGTATCCACGATCACCAATGCAGTCTACTTGGGCTATCATGCTGCCTTGGATATTTAAGAGAATGCATGACACCTGAAAATAGTTTAGAAAAAATAAGAATATCTACAGTGGGATTTAAAAAGTAGCTTATATGATGAATCTATCACCAAATTGTAGTTTGGAGGTAGGCACTATGAAAAAAGGGCAAAGGCTCACCCTAACACTATTTATCATATATTTGATCCTGCTCACTTGGATTATTCTGTTTAAAATGCAATTGTTCCCGGAACGATTTCCTCATATACGCAGCATCAATCTCATTCCATTTTCAGAATCAGTGATCGTGAATGGGAAGATTGACTTTGACGAAATCATAAACAATTTGATCGTATTCATCCCTCTGGGATTGTACACCGCAATGCTGAAGCCAAGGGCATCTTTTTGGAAAAAAGCTCTCTTTCCGCTCTGTGTCAGCCTTGTTTTTGAAACGCTTCAATTTGCTTTTGCCATCGGCGCCTACGATATCACCGATATTATCATGAATACGGGCGGAGGTATCCTGGGACTTTTACTCTACCTTCCTCTGGCAAGATTGCTGGGTGAGCACACCAATAAAGTTTTAAACATATTTGCCGTAATTGCCACATTTATGATCGGCGGACTGATTTTTCTGTTGGTAACAAGCACTTTATAAAAATGAATTATTTCCTGCTTCTATTGTAAAAAGCTATTGACTATTCCGGCGTCTCCGTGATAATACATATCTCGGATATATCATTTTACAATGGAAGCAGGAGCTTTTTTTATGGTATCATATATCAATTCAAAAAAATTAACAATAAGATACAGTCTTTATCAGGCAGCCTTCTATCTCACAAACGCAGGAATCTTTGCATTTGCGGCTACCTATTTGCTGGATAAAGACTTTCAGACATCACAGGTGGGAATCATTCTGGCACTGAGCAACCTGTTTTCCTGTATTCTTCAGCCCTGTCTCGGGACCTTTGCTGATCGTTTGAAAAAATTTGTGCTTTCCCAAATGATAGCGTTCTTTTTAATGATCAGTTTTATTTGTTTTATGGTTATTCAGATATGCCATGTTCCCCTTGTCGTATTCGGCTTTTTATACGTTACAGGCGGATTACTGGTCTCTGTCACCATGTGTCTCAATAATGCCCTGTGTGTTTATTATTCCAACAAAAATTACCCCATCAACTACGGCATCGGATTAGGAATCGGTTCCCTTTCTTATTCCTTCGCCTCTCTTGGGCTGGGATATGTAATTGCATGGCTGGGAGCAGATTGGATGGTATGGATTGTGATGATCTCTCTTGCCGCCCAGATTATAATTGTATTGGGATATCCCAAAATATCAGATCAAAAATATACAATATCCGAAAAAGACAACCGTGTTCCCGCCAAGGAAACGGTATCCATGAGAATTTTTTTCAAACAATACAAATTTTTTATCATTGCTATCACAGGTATCATTCTGATAGCCGCATGCCATTCCATGGCAGAAAACTATTTGATTTCAGTATTTCAAAATATCGGTGGAAACAGCAAAAATGTGGGAGTGGCACTGTTCCTTGCATGTTTATCCGCAGCTCCCTTCCAGCTACTGTTTGAAAAAATCCAAAAAAAGATCAGTATTCTGACATTGATGCGGCTGTCCGGTATATTTTATATGGCAAAAGCAATTCTTCTTATTTTGGCAACACAGATCTGGCACGTATACGCAATCGAGCTTTTGCAAATGATCACATACGGATTTATTTATCCTTCTCTATTCTATTTTGCAAAACAAAAAATTGCGAAAACGGACATTGCAAAGGGACAAGCTCTGGTTATCGCTGCATTTACTCTGGGCACTGCGCTTGGAAGTCTTATTGGAGGAAAACTGATAGATGTATTCCATTTAAAGACCATGCTTCTTGCTGCATTTGCCTTTGCGGGAATCGGATCACTTATTATTCATTTCAATGTGGATAAATAGCACTATATTACAATCAAGTATCTCAATTACATTCGAAACTGGAGGACCATCTTCTATGAATATGTATGAAAAACGAACTGTATGCCCTTATGACTGCCCGGATTGCTGCGGCATGATCGTAAAAACGGACGGAAGAAAGATCATCTCGGTCAGAGGTGATGATGAACATCCTGTCACAAAAGGAATCTTATGCAGAAAAATGCAGCATTACGAGCGGGACATTCACAGTCCTCACCGTATCCTAACACCGTTAAAGCGCATTGGTAAAAAAGGAACAAAAGAAGCTTTTTCACCAATTTCCTGGGATGAAGCAATCTCTGAGATTGGCTCAAAATGGCGTAATATTATAGCATCTTATGGAAGTGAAGCAATCCTGCCCTATTCTTATGCCGGAAATATGGGTATGCTGCAGCGAAATTGCGGAGATGCTTTTTTTGCTCGCCTCGGCGCTGCACATCTGGAGAGAACCATCTGTTCCGACGCCAAGGGAGCAGGAATATCTATGGTCATGGGAAATTATTGCGACTGGAACTCCTCTCATATTCCGTCTGCTGACTTGATCTTACTTTGGAGCTCCAATCCCATGAGCAACCGCCTGCATGTAGTACCGCAGATAAAGGAGGCAAAGCAAAATGGAGCAAAAGTTATTTTGATCGATGTAAAGAAAAGTATTTCCGCTCCCCTTTGTGATGATGTCATCCTGCTGAAACCAGGAACAGACGCAGTGCTTTTACTTGTTGTCATGGCAATACTGGATGAAAAGGGACAAGTTGACACCGATTTTATCTGCTCCCATACAACCGGATATGATGCATTGAAAAAAGATTTTTCCCAATGGACACCCGAAAAAGCGGAGGCTGTCACCGGCGTCCCGGCAGAAAAGATTAAAGAGCTGGCACATATCTATGGAACCGCAAAAAGTCCCCTCATTATCTCGGGAAGCGGCATGAGCCGCTATACAAACGGAGCCGCTGCTTTCCGGCTTTTGATGTGCCTGCCTGCGATCACCGGAGCATGGATGCGCGGCGGCGGCCTGAGCAGTTCCATGGGAAGCGGAAATTTTTTATCCAAAGACTGGGTGAGACGACCTGACTGGTCAAACCAAAATATATATACGGTCAATATGAATCAGCTCGGAGAAAAATTATTAGAATCCAGCCACCCTGTTAAAAGTTTGTATGTATACAGCTCCAATCCGGCAGTTATGACTCCTGACCAGCAAAAGGTTCTTCGTGGATTACAGCGGGAAGATTTATTTCTTGTGGTACATGACAGATTTCTCACGGACACTGCCCTCTATGCAGATATCGTACTTCCGGCCGTGTTTTCCGTGGAACAGGACGATATATTCTACTCTTACGGACACTATCATATGCAGACCTCCTGGCAGGTGATCGCTCCCCCGGGGGAGGCAAGATCAAACTGGGATACCTTCCGGATTCTGGCACAGGAAATGGGATTTGAAGATGATTATTTCAAGCACTCAGCAAAGGAGATGATCGATGCTTTTCTGCAAGATAAGAGTCGGTTTCACTTTGCTGTCACCGATGAGCAAATACAGCAATTAAAACGTGGATATGCCATTATGGTTCCTCAGGCAGATGTATCGGATTTTGGAACAGAAGATGGTAAAATACATCTAAATCCCGGGATCCCTGCCTATACGCCATTAGCTGATCAGAAATATCCCCTCCGCCTTGTGATGGGACATTCTGTCTGGTCCTTAAATTCTAATTTTTCTTATCAGGATGAATTGATGAGAAACCGCGGTCCACTGACCATTCAGATTCATCCGAAAGATGCCGATGCAAGACATATTTCAGATGGGGACCTCTGCTGTGCTTACAATGATTATGGGAAGATCACGGTACGGGTCGCTGTGACTGAGGATGTACTTCCCGGAACAGCCATTGCGGAAGGTGTGTATCAAAAAGATTACACGTTCGGAGACGGAAATTTTTCCAGCCTTCTTTCCGGAATTTTAACGGATGCCGGGAGAGCCTCCACGCTCAATACACAGACCATCGAAATTTCGGTTTGTTGCTCTGACGGGGACTGTGACTCCGGGAGTTTTAGGAGTGATGAAGCATCGCATGTCCATAAGTCCTGATAAGAGGATTCAAACTCCCCTTCTGAGCAAAATCCAGTGCAGCGAAGTTGAAAATAAAATATGTCTCTTTCAGCCCGCACAGTCGGACGATGCTTCACTCCCCCAAAACATCCGGCGTCACAGTCTACCGTCAAAGCGATAAACCTGAATTTGAAAACCACGATTTCATAAGTGGTTACTGTCCCTCATAGAGCGTTAATAAAATCCTCCAAAACGCCTGATTAAAGAAATGGCACAAATGCAGGGCGTAACTGAGCAGCTTAAAGTCGAGCAACCTATGGATTGGATAGGAAAGCTGGGAAACATTCAAGCCTGTGCAAGAGAGGTTGTCAACAGCGAATTGATTTTCGCATAGCATAAGTTAAGGGGCGAAGATACTTTCGACGGTATCTTCGCCCCTTAACTTATGCTTTCCTCTGTTCAAACAGCCAGTCTCTTACTGCTGTAATATTATATCC
>CAYRZL010000116.1:0-6546 GCA_964428795.1 uncultured Lachnospiraceae bacterium
TCCATACCACGCACTCCTTTTACTATGCCTTATAATACTTCGCAATTTTTTCCCTGCCTCTGGAAAGTCTGGTCTGCACCGTACTTTTGGGAATTTTCAAAAGCTCCGCAATCTCATTGATGCGATATCCCTCGCTGTAAAACAGCGTCATGACAATGCGGTATTTTTCATCCAGCGCAGCCAATGCTTCTTTTCATTCCAGATTATAATGATCCTCCGCCGTCGGTTCCTCATACTCTGACAGATCCGTAAACCGCACCCTTTTTTGCGGATATCGTAACATTTGCGGATCAAAATCCGCGTCATCCATGTACGAAAATAGGATGTCTGACTTAACGTATGTATCTTTTCCCAGCAGGCAAGAATCGTATCCTGGATCGCATCTGAAGCATCCTCATCATTCATCAGAATTGCCGAAGCAACCCGGTACATATCCTTCATATAAAATTGCATTAGTTTTGTAAAAGCATCCGGGTCTTTTTCCTTTAGATACTTGGAAACTAAAAAATCAATATGGTTCTCCTGCATCAAAGCAGTCCTCCTGTACGTACAGTTGTCAGGATGTCTCTTTTTTCATCCTACACTTATTAGACAGATGAATGGGCAAAAAAATCTCATATTTTTATTTTTTATATTTTGAAAAATACTCATAAATATGCGGCGCTTTCTTCCGCACATTCACCGGCTTTAAGTTCCAATCCAAAAAACAGTGTGTACTTGTTCCGGTGGCATGAAGGACGCCGTTCTCCTCCTCTATGATCCGGTATCCCACTTCAAATTTCAATCCGTTAAAAGACTGCACCTGTGTCTCAATACGCACGGTCTCACCAAACACTACCGCCTGCTTATATTCACAGGACACGGACAGCACCGGTATCATAATACCGAATTCTTCCATTTTGTCATAATCCAGCCCCGCACGTCTCAACGCTTCCATTCTGGCTTCTTCAAACCACCGGATATAGTTGGAATGATGTACGATCCGCATTCCGTCTGTCTCATAATATTGTACCTTATGCAAATAGGTTGTAACTTCGCTCATCTCTCAAGATTTCTCCTTTTCCTGTTTCTCCTAAAACTTATTTTTAAAACCTAATTTTATTTTATATTAAAAATCCGCATACCGTCAACCACTCCTCCCTCTCACGTTTTCCCCTGTCAAACCGTCTCTATATAGTTTGTCTAATTTAACCTAAGTAAATTTGTGCAAACTAACCTAATAATTATTCCCGTTTTTGTAAAATTTTATACATTTCACTTGTTTTTCTGGGCAAATTGTATTAGAATAAATGGAAAGCTGAGAAGCTTAATTCGAATTATAATATATTTTAGAAGGAGGAATTCATCATGGCATTTGCAATTTCTGATGCATGCATAATGTGTGGAGCTTGTTCAGATGGATGTCCAGTTGGGGCAATTAGCGAGGGAGATGGTCAGTTCGTAATCGATGCTGACGCTTGCATCGACTGCGGAGCTTGCGCTGGTACATGTCCTACCGGAGCTATCGCTGAGGCTTAAAAATCACAACATTAAGGGGATGCCATTCGGCATCCCCTTTTATCATTGCCAAGCATGCGAAAGAAAGCTCCGGTAGAGATTTCTTTTCGCCTCTTCTGCTGCATCATTTTAAACGGTTGCATCAGCTTGTCCGCCTAAAGAAACATCTGTTTTCTTTCCCCGTTTGAAGCGGTGCGGTTTCTTTTTTTCTGCCCGAACTGGCTTTTCCTTTTTCCGAAAGCCGGCTTTTTGATGGGTACGAATTGCCTCATCCAGCTTGCGGCAGCGTTCCTCTGCCCGCTCTTCCTGTTCTCTTGCCAGATAATTCAGTTCCTTCAACACACGCTCCTGCACTTGTGTCCCAATTTCCAGACTTAACGCATGATTGTTCTCTTCCATTGCATCCTTCACGATTCCGCTGAGCAAAATGCGGAATTGTTCCATTTTACTTAAGCCCTCTCCTTTTTCGATCCAGACTTCACCGGCGCTGCTATCTGTTTGCGCCATATGTATCTCGGTCATCTCTTCCACTGCCGCCGGATGATGCTCTCTTTTCTGAGGCTGCTCCAGAATATCAACTACCGGCTGCTCATCTGTCCAGCCATAAGCCTGTCCATTTTTTACCAACATTTTTATAGCCTTCAACTGATATCCTGCTTCTTTCCATTTCTTAATGCGCTCAAACATCTGTATATTTTCTTCTGTATAGTAACGGTGTCCCATCTCATTGCGGGGGATGTCCAACTCCAATTCCTCTTCCCAGTAACGTAACACATGAGATTCCACATGCACCAGATTAGCGGCATCTGAAATCATGTAACGTAACTTGTCCACACTCAGACCTCCTCGTCTATATATTTACAGCAACCATTCAGTTACCATGAAAGCCCAAGAATCAAGCCCCTGTGGGCGCAGATGATTGGCTGCTTTCATGTATGCAGCGACGCTTAGCAAGGCAAGCCCCTCGGGCGCAGTCGAGCTTAGCATAGTCGTATACTTGCTATATTTATATTTTAGACCAGATACCTGAACTCCCGCAACATAAACTCATCGTATTATTTCGACAGATTTATTGCTGTTTACAGTAATTTTTATTTCTCCAGATTTGCAAATTTTGTATACTGCGGCAGCCATACCAGATTCACCGTACCGATCGGACCATTCCTCTGTTTTGCTATAATGATCTCCGCGATTCCTTTATTTTCGGAATCTTTATTATAATAATCATCCCTGTAGATAAACATTACCACGTCCGCATCCTGCTCGATGGCCCCGGACTCACGCAGATCCGACAGCATCGGTCTGTGATCCGGTCTCTGCTCCACCTGCCGGCTGAGCTGTGATAACGCCACCACCGGAACATCCAGCTCCCTTGCCAACTGCTTGAGCGCACGGGAAATATCAGAGATCTCCTGCTGTCTGGAATCACTTCTGCGGCTATTAGAACCGGTCATCAACTGCAAATAATCGATAATGACAAGCTGCAGATTATGTTCCAGCTTGTATTTTCTGCATTTACTGCGCAGCTCCGTAACGGAAATGCCCGGCGTATCATCAATGATCAGCCTGGACTTACCGATCACACCTGCTCCCTCGATCAACTTCTCCCAATCGGAATCCTCCAGATTTCCGGTACGCAGTGCCTGCGCATCTACTCTGGACTCCAGAGAAAACAGACGATTTACCAACTGCTCCTTTGACATCTCAAGGCTGAAAATAGCAGTACAATAGTCTTTGCGAAAGGCTGCATACTGGGCAATATTCAACACCAGCGCTGTCTTTCCCATGGAAGGACGTGCCGCCACCAGGATTAAGTCTGATTTCTGCAATCCGGACAGCTTGTAGTCCAGATCTGCAAATCCGGTAGGAATACCCGTCACCGCGCCCTTTGTCTTAGACGCCTGCTCAATGCGGTCAAGGGCATTTAACACCACCTGCTTGATCGGCACATAATCGCCGCCCGTTCTGGATTGCAGGAGATTGAAAATGTTCTTCTCCGTATCCTCCAGAATGCTTTCCACTCCGTCCTGACCCGCATAACATTTGTCTGCAATATCCTCATTGACCCGGATCAGTCTGCGAAGCATCGCTTTTTCCCACACAATATTTGCATAATATTTGATATTTGCGGATGTGGGAACTGCAGTCAAAAGATCTCTTACATATTCCAGACTGCTGATTTCCGGCGGAACATTTTTCTCCCGCAAACGATTTTGCAGGGTGACAAGATCCACCGGCTGTCCGCTGTTGAACAGTTCTACCATTGACTCAAACAGCACACCGTACTGGCTGTGATAAAAATCTTCTTTTGTCAAAATTTCTGACGCCTCAATAATCGCATCCTTGTCCATGATCATGGAACCGATGACAGACTGTTCCGCTTCCAGGCTGTGAGGCATAATTCGTTTGATTACCGCTTCATCCATCGTATGTTCCTATCTTTCTGTCACCTTCACCCGCAATGTTCCTGTTACCTTCGGGTGAAGCTTTACGCCCACCTCATAAGTACCCAGCGCCTTGATTGGATCTGCCAGCACCAGTTTCTTTTTGTCCAGCTCCAGATCAAACTGCTTCTTTGCCGCCTCTGCGATCTCTTTTGTAGATACAGAGCCGAAAACTCTGCCATTATCGCCTGCTTTGATCTTGACCTCCACGATCTTATCATTCAAATTTTCTGCCATCTTCTGCGCCTGCTCCAAATTCTCCTGTGCCACCTTCTGCGCATGCTGATTCTGCAGCTTCAGATCATTCAGATTTTTCCCAGTAGCCTCCACACCCAGCTTCTTCGGCAGAATCATGTTTCTGGCATAACCGTCACTGACATTTACAATTTCTCCCTTTTTTCCAAGGCTCTTTACATCCTGTAATAAAATCACTTTCATGCTTCTAAATCTCCTTCCCGAATCATCTCATCCAGCGTCTGTTTGATCTTCCATCTCGCCTCTGACAGAGTTTCCTCCGTCAACTGGGCGCCTGCTGTATTCAAATGGCCTCCGCCGCCCAGACGCTCCATTACAAGCTGTACATTGATCTCATCAATGGATCTCGCGCTGATATATATTTTACTGTTATATTCCGTCATGACAAAAGATGCTTTGATGCCGATAATATTCAGCAGCTCGTTTGCCGCCTGGGCACAGGCAATGGTAGGACTCTCCACCTTATCGCCCGGGCACACACTGATTGCAAAGGAATTGCGATATACTTCCGCATTGCGCACAGCCTCCGCTCTCGCCTTATAATCATCCATTCCGTTTCTCATCATTTTACGGACACGGGTCACTTCCGCACCGCAGCGGCGCAGGTATGCCGCAGCCTCAAAGGTACGCACACCTGTTTTTGTCATAAAGTTATTGGTATCGATCAGGATACCCGCATAAATACTGTCCGCTTCAGCCGGTGTCAGTTTGATCGTCTCATCAAAATACTGCAATACCTCTGCGATCATCTCACAAGCCGATGATGCATACGGTTCGATATAGGACAGCGTCGCATTGTCAATGACATCCGAGCCCTGCCTGTGGTGGTCAAATACCACGATCGTATGCGCCATGCGCAGCAGTGACGGGCACTCCACATAATTTTTCTTATTCGTATCCACCACAATGACCGCTGTATTCTTATCCACGATCTCCATCGCCTGCTGGCTGTTTACAAACAAGTCTTCCGGATATCCGTTCTCCGGTTTGAACAGCTCTTTTACCGGGCGGATAGACGAAGTCACATCATTTAATACGATCTGCGCCCGCTTGCCCAGCACTCTGGCTGCACAACAGATACCAATGGCCGCACCGAAAGAATCGATATCCGTAATACTGTGTCCCATGACAAGAAAATGATCTTTGCTGATCATGATCTCCCGAAGTGCCAGCGCCTTTACTCTCGCCTTTACTCTGGTATTCTTCTCCAGATGCCGCGCCTTTCCTCCGAAATAGGATATCTTTTCCATCTCTTTTACTACAACCTGATCGCCGCCTCGTCCCAGTGCAAGGTCTATGGCAGTCCGGGCACTTTCATAATTCTGAATATAATTTACCCCGCAGTCACCTACGCCGATACTGAGCGTAACAGCCATCTCGTTTCCTGCCTTCACACCCTTTACTTCTTCCAAAATGGAGAATTTATCTTCTTTCAGCAATGCTAACTGTTTCCGTTTCAGAACTACCACATATTTATCTGACTCAAACTTTTTCACAATTCCGTCCACACCGGAAAAATATTTATTTACCCGGCGGTCCACCAGCGCAAACAGCAGCGCCTGTTTTACTTCCTCTACGCTGTCCAGAACTTCATCATAATTGTCAATATAAACCAATGCCACTGCCATCTGCATATCATGATTTTCCTGAATGTAATAATTCAGCTCCGTCTCATCATAAAGAAATATTACCTGCAAATACTGGCTGCGATCTATAATCTCACGCTCTCCGTTTGTCTGCATGAGGCTCTCAAAATATACTTTTTTTACCGAGGCACGGTAAATATGTTCCTGATAATGTACGGTAATTTCCACCTCATCCTGATTTTCAAAGGATTCTCTCGTGATCTCCGGAAAAATTGAAGTAATAGACTTATGATACTTCCGGGGTTTTCCCGAAACTTCTGCAAATGCCTTATTCATCCACAGCAGCTTTCCTGCCGGATCCATCAGCACATATGGTATCTCAAATTCCTCCAGCAGACGTTTCTGTGTGCTTCCATACTGTGTCGCAAAATCAATCAATTCATTCATGATCTCTTTTCTGTTTTTCAGATATAAAAACAGAATGATCACAAAATACACAATAACGAACACCATTCCCGTAACGCCTGCCTGCGTATTAAAATGAAATATCCACGCATCAAAAGCAGCCAAAACGATCGTCAGTATCAGCGGAATCAATGCCAATCCGCCCAGTGTTCCCTTTAATCTAATATCACGATTCATCATTCCCCTTCTTTCCCTGAAATGAATTTACGTTGCATCCAATGAACGCAGACAGTATGCGTTCATTGCTTATCGCTTGCATGAGCTAAGTGGTCATATTATACCATACCTTCCTTCATATG
>CAYRZL010000117.1:0-6489 GCA_964428795.1 uncultured Lachnospiraceae bacterium
AAGGAAATCATTCCTAAAGCGGTAGAGTGGATGCTCGAATTGCTTAAAAATCCTCAAACTGATTATGGAGTTATACATAAGCAAAGAGTGCGAGGAGAGATTATTTTAAGGGAAACATTTGTCTAATATGAAAACTACGCAGAACGTTTACCTGAACATTTATTAGTCAGGTAGACATGTGAATGCATACGTATGCAAAAGACACGCTGTATGCGATCTTTGTAAATATTTTTAAAGGAGAACAGACAATGAAATTAAAGAGAATGCTCTCAATGCTGGGCGCGTCTGCGATGGTGATTGGAATGCTCGCAGGATGTGCCTCAAGTGAATCCTCGTCGGATAGTACTGGAAGCGGTGTGTCGAATTCCGCGGAGTCAACGTTCCCGGAAAAGGACATTACAATTATTGTCCCTTGGGGTGTTGGCGGCGGCGGAGATTTGATTGCACGCAAGGCAGCGGAAACAATTGAGAAAAATGTTGATGTAAACGTTATCGTTGAAAATGACACAGGCGCGTCTGGAACAATTGGAATGACCGATGCATTCGAAGCGGATGCGGATGGCTATACTATAGTTTGGGCTGGAGGCTCTGCTTATGCTGTAACTCCGCAGTTTATTGATGTTTCGTATACCTTTGAGGATTTTTATCCGATTCACGGTGCCCGTTCCTCCAGTCAGGATATCATTGCCAATCCAAATGCCTCGGGCATTGATTCTTTCGATGCAATTAAGTCAGTAGGTGCAACTCGACCGATTACAGTTGCTACCGGTGCCGTTGGAAATGAAGGCAATATCCTTGCGCAGGCTATGCTGAGCAAGCTCGGTGTCGACTATGAAATTATTGTCTATGATTCTCAGTCAGATATGACGAATGCAGTTGCCGGCGGTCAGGTTGATCTTGCTCTCGTTGCTTCACCGACATGGTGGGAGTTTGCTAAGACGGGTGAAATCACAGGCCTTGCAACATTAGATCCAAATGGGACACAGGGAACACCGAGCGGCGACTTGAAGTCCTTAGAAGAATTAGGCGTTGATATTTCTTATATTGGTTATGATTTCTTTGCTTGTCGGGCTGATGTTCCGGATGATGTAAAGGAAAAACTGGTTTCTTTGTTTGACGCCGCATTTGAAGATGAGGATTTCATTGCTTACATGGATGAGCTTGGCTTCCCGATTTATAATGGTCATGCGGAAGAAATCACAGAATATACCGAAGGTCTGATTGCGGATTTCGAGGAATATATTCCTTTGGCTGTAAAGTAAACAAAAAATCTTTGGTCTGCAACCCGCCGAATGTGTTGCGTTCGGCGGGACTTTTTGGGAAGGAATAAAAATAATGAAGATAAGGACAAATAAAAATTTAACCTGCGGCGTCCTGTTTTTGATTGTCTCCGTTGTTTTATATCTTTTGGTGCCCATTCAAATTGCAACAAAAGAAACATCGGCTGTCAATGCGCAGACAATGCCGAAGGCTACGATTGCAGTTATATTTGTTTGCAGCATAATTTTGATTATTCAGGGCATTATGAGTGAAAAGAAAACCTATACGATTGAGAGAGCGCTCATAAAAAGTGAAAAAGTCAAAAGCGAACTTCGCACAGTTTGCTTTATGATTATGCTCCTGATTTATGCCTTAATTTTGGATAAGGTAGGATTCCTGATTGCTTCCATACTACTTGTTACAGGTGTACTTGCTTATTATGGATCACGTAAATGGTATTTTTATTTAATCGGATACGGCAACGTTGCGCTGGCGTACTTTGTATTTAAAGTTCTGCTGCATGTAAATCTTCCTTAAAGGAGTGTGTGCCTTATGTTAGAAAATATCTTACTGGGTGTAGCCGGTCTATTTACGGTAAAAAATATGATTGTAATTGTGCTCGGTATGCTGTGCGGCATCGTCATTGGCTCTATTCCGGGATTAACACCGGATCTGGCGATTATACTTTGCGTTCCGCTTACCTATTCCATGGAACCGATCACTGGAATTCTTATGTGCTTGGGATTGTATTGCGGAGGCACATACGGAGGCTCAATTGCGGCTATTTTGATCAACACACCAGGAACTCCGGCAAATGCGGCAACAATTTTAGACGGTTATCCGCTGACTAGACAGGGAAAAGCCCTAAAGGCTTTGCAAATGGCATTATTTGCTTCTTTTGTAGGCGGAATTATCAGCGCAATCGTTCTGTTGTTCCTTTCTCCTCAAATCGCAAAGGTTACGCTGATGTTTGGACCGCCGGAATACCTTGCGGTAGCTATATTTGGTCTTTCCATCATAGCCGGCGTTTCCGGCGGCAATGTTTTCAAGGGATTTATCGGCGGTGCACTTGGATTATTCATTTCCTGTATCGGTACAGATACCATCAGCTCGACACTTCGGTTTACTTTTGGAATCAATAAAATGTCCGGCGGAATCCAGTTAATTATTGCATTGCTTGGTCTATTTGCGTTATCTGAATTAATCACAAATTCAGCCTACCATTCATCTAGGAAAAATCAAATGCAGACCAGTAAAATCATAATAGATTCCAAAAAAACCGAAAGTTTAACCATAACGGATATCAAAAGATGCATGAAAACCATTATTACAGGTTCTTTTATTGGGACATTGATTGGTGCAACGCCAGGTACAGGCGGAGGGATCGCAGCATTTATCAGTTACGATCAAGCGAGAAAAAGTTCGCAGAATCGTGAAAATTTCGGAAAGGGTGAGTTGGAAGGTGTGGCGGCTTCCGAATCTGCGAATAACGGCACAACAGGGGCTACTTTGATTCCACTTCTGACGCTTGGAGTTCCAGGAGATGGCGTTACGGCAATTCTGTTAGGTGCATTGATGCTGCAGGGATTGATCCCCGGTCCCACTTTGTTTACTAATCAAGCGCAGTTTGTCTACGCAATTATGCTCGGGTTGATTTTAATCAATTTCATTATGCTTGTTATTGGCTATCTCTGCACACCGCTTTACACCAATATAACAAAATTACCGTATGAGTTGATGAGTGCGCTGATCGTCGTATATTGTATGTGCGGTGCATATTCAAACGCAACAAGAGTTTTTGATGTTGTTGTTTCCATTTGCTTTGGCATTGTAGGATATTTTTTAAGAAAAATGGATTTTTCACTTGTTCCGGTATTGCTCGGCATCGTATTAGGACAAACAGCGGAAACAAATATGCGTCGTTCTCTGGCATTGTCAAGCGGCTCTGTTTCTATCTTTTTCAAGCGTCCGATCTGCCTCACATTCCTGCTGTTGGCAGCAGGCTCCCTGGTATTGTTCTTCTATAAAGACCATCAGGATAAGAGACGAAAAAAGCAGGAAAAAATAAATAAGGAGTAAATACTATTGAAAGCGATTTTCATATTAGCAGATAGCTTAAATCGGAGATTTATTCCGTCTTATAATGGAAAGGAGCAAGCGATTGTACCCAATATGGAACGATTGCGAAAACGATCGACGCTATTTACAAATCACTGGGTAGGTTCTTCACCATGTATGCCTGCACGGCGTGATCTGATGACAGGACGTTATAATTTTCTGGAAAGACCTTGGGGCGGTATTGAACCATACGATCATACATTGCAGCAAATTATGACGGAAAATGGTATATATAGCCGCATGGAAACAGACCATTACTGCTATTCTGTAGCAGGCGGTGAAAACTACTGGAAGGGATTTTCGTCATGGCAGCTCCATCGGGGACAACAGTGTGATAAATGGCAACTGCGTCCGTGCGAAACAGGGCTTCAGCCGTGGAATAAACCGCTCCCAGCCGGAAAGGGTTATCGTAAATCCATTTATGACGACAATCGGGCAACATATTATTTGGATAGTGATTTTCCAACCCCACGGACTTTTGCAGCCGCTGCGTCTTGGCTGGAGGAAAATCATGATGCGGATAATTTCTTTTTGTGGGCGGAAGGCTTTGATCCACATGAGCCATTTGATGTCCCGCAGGAATATATTGATTTGTATGATGATACATACACCGGAGAAGAATTATATTGGCCGGCATATGAGCCGACAGATGGTTATTCCGAGGATGAAATTCACCATCTTCGCACAAGATATAAAGCATTGATGACCATGACTGATAAATATATCGGGAAAATTTTAGATGTTGTGGATAGGCACGATATGTGGGATGACACAATGATTATATTTACAACAGATCATGGATATATGCTTGGGGAACATGGATTCTGGGCGAAGAACTATATGCCTGACTATAATGAAATTATGCATATTCCATGTATGATACATTATCCAGGAGGAAAACGCAGTACAGTTGATGCATTAACGCAGAATATTGACATGTTCCCGACAATTCTTTCATGGTTCGGAATTGATGCGGAACAAAGCGGAAAAAATGAGATTCATGGCAGAAATTTATTGCCTATTCTGCGGGGTGAACAGGAAGAAGTCAGGAGCGCGGCGATTTACGGTATGTTCGGCAAAACAGTCAATATAACTGATGGACGTTATACGTATCTCCGTGCAGCCAAGGATGAAACCAATATGCCGTTGAATGTATATGGCGTTACCTTGACAATGCTGGAGCAATATATTGGTTATGATTCTATGGAGGAAAAGGATTTTGACAAGATTGAACTTACACATCTCCCGTGGACAAAATTTCCGGTGTTGAAAATTCCGGGAAACACGATCAAATGGGATAATGATTCATGTTACTTCCATTATCGAATGAAGCATACGCCAGATACACTGCTATTTGACATAGCAAGTGATTATGAGCAGAACACTCCTTTGAAGGACGAAGTGCAAGAGAAAAGAATGACAGATCTTCTAATCAAACAGATGAAAAAATTTCAAGCGCCGGAGGAACAGTTTGTCCGACTTGGATTAATGGAGCGATGATGCGAGATGAGAACAGTACTTATACTGATTGACAGCCTAAACAGAAATGCCCTACGTTGTTATAGCGCATCAGAAAACAAGCAAGCGTTCACACCGAATATTGATCGGCTGGCCGCAAGAAGTGTAGTATTCGATCAGCATTTCTGCGGTTCTGCTCCATGTATGCCTGCACGGCGTGATCTGATGACAGGACGGCTGAATTTTCTTGAACGTCCATGGGGAGGGATCGAGCCATTTGATCATACGCTTACGCAGATTTTGAGAGATGAAAAAAATGTTTACAGCCATATGGAAACGGATCATTTCCATTATTCTGAACGTGGAGGTGAAAATTATTGGGCGAGTTTTACCTCATGGCGATTACATCGCGGAGCGGAACATGACACGATTAACTGGATGCCCAGCAAAGACGGCATTAGAAGGACAACAAAGCCAGACGGTTATGTTGGAATTTACTCAGATTCCTATGAAAGTACGCGTCGAAAATATGGAAATGATCCCAGAAAATATTCAACAACACGGACATTGCAAGCCGCAGCGGATTGGCTTGAAGTAAATCACAATGCGGATCATTTTATGCTTTGGGCGGAAGCGTTTGACCCACATGAACCATTTGATGTTCCGGATGAGTATTTGAAACAATACGGTGCGTTGAAAGAAATTCAGTCAGATGCTTATTGGCCGGAATACACGACCGCAGATCAGTATACCGAAGCTGACATCGAAGCGTTTAGAATCCGGTACAAAGCGCTGCTGACGATGACAGATAATTCAGTAGGGAAAATTCTGGATGTTTTGGATCGAAACGATATGTGGAAGGATACCATGGTAATTCTGACCACAGATCATGGGTATTTGCTGGGTGAGCATGGATTTATGGCAAAAAATTATATGCCTGACTATAATGAAATCCATCATATACCACTTATGATCTCCTATCCTGGACATACGCCGGGCAGGCGATGCGCATTGACGGAGAATATTGATCTATTTCCGACGATTCTGGAGGCACATGGAGTCGATATGAGTGTTTGCCGGAATCCGATTCATGGAAAAAGCCTTTTGCCGGTGCTAAAGAACGCTAAGGAAAAAGTTCGGGACGAATTGATCTTTGGCGTTTTCGGAAAGACTGTCAGTGTGTATGACGGTCGTTATGTATATAGCCGTGCAAAGACTGGAAAACAAAATGAGCCGTTATACATATATGGCGCAATGATGAGTGTACTAAACGAATATATCGGTTTGGATACTATGAGTGATGAGGAAATCGACCATATAGAAATGGGACGATTTCTGTCATGGACGAATTATCCGGTATATCGCGTTCATGCGAGAGATTGTCATTGGAGCAATGAATCCTTGAAGTTTTCTGTTTTGTTTGATTATGTAAAAGGCTCAAAGCTATATGATATCCAAACAGATCCAGATCAAATGTACCCTTTGGAAGATAAATTGTTAGAGAACGAAATGATTCAAAAATTGATTTATGCAATGAAAACTCATGACGCACCGAAAGAGCAGTTTATTCGTTTGGGTCTTTCTGAGCAGTTCATGGAATAAAAAGATCGTCCTTAAAATAAGATTTCTCCTCTTTTGATTTGACAGGCTATG
>CAYRZL010000118.1:0-6478 GCA_964428795.1 uncultured Lachnospiraceae bacterium
TTCCATTATAGCCTTCCTTTCAATTAAACCGATATGTTCTGTAATAAAACGCGCCACTGCTTTCAGCTGCTTGCAGCCCCACCTCAGAATCTTCAAAGATGATGGTTTCTTCCGGCTTTGCGTCAAAGAACCGCATCGCTTTCAAAAATCCCTCTGGATCCGGTTTCGATTTCGTTATGTCATCGTGCGTCAACACCAAATCAAACAAATCCGCGATATCGAATCGGCTTAGAATATCGTCACAGTTTTCCTTTGAGGCCGTTGTGACTATTGCTGTTTTATATTCCAGTCTTGCCAAACGAATCACGTCAACCAGTCTCTGATTTAAGACAGCTTTATCAAGATATTTCCTATACGCCGTTTTTTTCGCTTTATGAATTGCGCTCAATGTTGCTTTATCATCGGTAGTGATCTGCGGCAGGAAGTCCAGATAATGCCGCCCATTACAGAAATCACAATAATATCGATAATCCATATCATACCCATAAGGCGCTATCGCCTCTTTGTAGGCGTAATAGTTCACGTCTTTTGTGTCAAACAATGTGCCGTCCAAATCCACAATAATCAGTTTCATATTCAGCCCTCTTAAATAAGTTTCTTCAAAATCGGATGGTTCAATTTTACAATAATGCTACCTATGGCCACTGACAGCAACACTGCGATCACATAGGTCGGTGTCTCTGCAAGACCAATTCTTTGCGCCGTCAACACAAAAAGGATATGACCAAAGTACATGAATGACGCAATTCCAGCAGCGTACCCCGCCATTCTTGCGTTTCCAAAATCAGGGTGCTTAAGCGCACACAACAGAAGCAAATAAATAATAGGGTAAGTACATATACACAGCGTCGTACTGCGCTTCAAATCCAGAGCTTCCAAAATCACCACTTCAACCAAATACGCCGCAATCGCCAACACAAGCAGCCCTTCACATCTTCGATAAATCCCGCTTTCCTTTATCTTACGCTGGCTTATTCCATATCCCATCATAAAAAAAGGAAGAACCAGGAAAAGCCACTGCGTCTGCATATTGGTGTCTGTGTCAAGCCGGCCAAACGTGTCTTGCGTAGCCGGAAGCGAAAAAAACAAATTTCCATACCCAAACATAAGTATCCCAAACATCAAACATATCAGGCTAAAATAGTACAGGATGCAAACACCATGCCTGAATTTATCAGCAATCCACAGCAAAGCCACCGTATAGATAATAGCCAACATATACCACAGGTGATAAAACCCCGTGAGAAAAAGCGTCGTCAGAGTATCTCGAAGATTCTGTGATATACCCCCCCCCGATTTCGCCGAGCGCTAATCGATATATGAAATAAATTACGCTCCAAAGAACATATGGTTGCAAATAACGCAGGATAGTTCTTTGGCATTTATTATCAGCACCACTACGGAAAAAGAAATATCCCGCCACTGCCGCAAAAAAAGGAACGCCAAGTCTTGATAACACCTGCGATGGAAAGTAGCTGATCAGCGCATTATACTCAGCAAATGGATTGCTATGGAGTGCGACAATGAGCAACGCCATAATAAAACGTATCACATCAATCGTGTAATTTCTTCGCTGCTCCACAATAAGCGCCCTCCCTATAATTCAATCACTTTTCTTTCAAGTGCCTCTTCCGAGGCGATAATTTCCTTATTTTCGGAATATGGGCAGCCATACACAATTTTGATAAAGCGCAGTCCCGCTTCCTCTAAAACCTTCAAAGCGGCAATTTTATAATTCTCGTTCGCCACAGTATATCCGACAAAGGAAGCCCCTCTGCTTTGCAGCGTCGTGAGTTTCTTACGGTTGCCATCCGTCAAAATGCCATCTGCGCCAAGAATATTGTCCAGATCGATAAAATACAGTGTGTAATCGCGCTGCATGTCCTTCCAAAGGCGCCCATCTCCCCAGTTTTCATACTCCGTAGAGGCGACATAATGAAATACACGCCCTGAGTAACCAATCAGATAAGAAATCACATGGCTGACATACAGCCTGGTAATCGGATAGCTTGCATCGTTCAGGTGTTCGTAGGCCTTTACAAAATCCCCGGTTTTCTTAAACCCATACAATCCCAGGCAGATCACATCCGAGCGAACCCTTTTCTCAATGATATCCAAGAGGTTCCCCTGTTCATTTACAATCAGAAAGCTTTTATTCCTTAAATTGTGGATATCGCGCTCCCAAACATTCAGGTCAAGACCAGCAACAAAATTCCCATGTGGTGTTTCTTCTGTCCTCAGATAATTATCCGCATCCTTAACAACAACTTCCCCAGTAACATTCGCTTTTTTTATTGCTTTATAAACAGTTTCCGCCGGTCCGGAGGTCATTTCATCAAGGAAAAGCATTTCAAGCGGATAGTCTTTCACCTCATTTGAAATGATCCGGTCTACATGAAATTTTTCTTTATCTTCTGCCGGCAAGACGATCAAGACTCTTTCGTACTGCTTTGTATACACGCCTTCAATGCTGCGCTCAATCAGCAGTTTTCCATTCGGATGGCGATTCAAATACTGCGGAATCCCATTTGCAACCTTCCGCCCCATGCTAGGTACAATCAACGTGCTCATGGCGCCACCTCCCCCACTGCTTTCTCCAGCTTCATGATGTCTTCGATTATGAGGCTCGTTTTCTCATCCAGAAAACGATATGTAAGCTCATCCTTTGTATAGGGATAGATCCGTATCAGCTTTTGCAACAACGCATAATAAATCTCCACCACATACAATGGATTTACTTTTTTGATCTCGTCTACCAAAAGATCCCGGAAGACGATCAAACGGAGAACCGTATTCATGCTGACATCTTCCTGGAAGCGGTAAGACCACATCACTTGGACATCCTGAAGCAATGTGCCGATGTCTAAAATCCAAGAGTCGTAGAATGAATCAAGGAAGTCAATAAAATACAGCTTATCGTTTTTGACGATGATATTCTCAAGTGTCATATCCCCGTGGCAAGGAGAATGTGTCACCCTGCTCCAATCATGTGCCCCCAACAAGTCCAATGCATGATTAATGATTGGGTTGTTATGAGTGGATAATGCCTGTCTGAGTCCGGATAGCTTCTTATTGAATATAGATTGCACATCAGTGTCGCTTTCTGTGTTTATTGCATTCCTTGTTTGTTCCTCGGCTCCCGGTACATACGAAATTTCTGTCTGCGGTATCAGGCTGCTGACCAGGGACTCGACAAGTCCCCTGACCTTCCCAATCTCCATTGTTTTGATATATTCGGCAAGGGTAATTCCCTGAATATATTCCATATCGAAAAAGAACAAGCCATTTTCCGTATAACCCTTCCGCAAAACAGCTGGAGTCTTGATTGGCTCTCCATGAAAAGCAGACTGCTTTTCGCTCTGAACCTTTAATCTCTCGTTATAGCCTTTATCTCTTGATATTTTCCGTACAAAGGTGTTTCCGTTGTCTTCTTCCATCAGGTAAATCTGACATCCGGAATGACCACCCAAATTATAGCCATTCACCTTATTTCTCACTCCTGAATCTGCGGCAGTCTATCCACCGCTCTTTGTTATTGCAAAACTGCAAAATACTCTGACCCCTGTGCCTGCTCATACTCAGCCGGAGTACCAAAGGGTACATGGAAATCGACCGTATAGTTCTGTATGGTCAGCCCTTTTTGACACATCACGTTATAGATGCCGCTTACGAAAAACTCACTGTAATTACAATTTTTCAAATACTCCTCTGCCATTTCGCGGAACATCCGCGCATTCCGGACTACATACGCGCCGCAGATAGCATGGCTGCTGACAACCTTTTTTTCTACGGTTCCTGATATCTTCCCATTTTCATACGCAACATAACTGAACTGCGGTTTGTCAGACTCGAATGTGAGTAATGCCCCATCGTAGTCCCACCCCCCAGTATTCATGTCTTCGGCAAAGCTACCGCAGGTAAACATATGGTCGCAGTCGTTAAACAGGATCGGACGCTCATCGCTGATATTTTTCAAACCAGCAAGGCACGTCATCACAGGTCCCGACTTCACCTCTTCAAAATCCACAGCCTCAATCCTGGCATACGGAAAATACTGCCTGATCACTTGATCAATGTGGAATTCCGCAATATGCTGGTTCAGAACGACAAACGTCAAATCGGCAAGCTCCACATATTTTTCAATGGATCGCGTCGCCCAGAACAGAAAAGGCTTGCCGTTTATCTCGATCAAAGGCTTCGGCATGACAAAACCATTCTTAAAAAAACGTGACCCCGCGCCGCCCATCGGCATAATTAAATGTAGCTTTTTATCACTCATTCTTCCTACCTCTCTGCTCCAGCCAGATCCTCTGCTGTTCTTCCAGCTGTTTCATCAAGCTTTCCGCAACCGCATTGCCATTAAAATACGTCCTTACATATTCGCAACCGTTTTTAGCAATCCGCTCCAGCTCCTCCTGATGCTCATCCATCTGGTAATACTCAATTACCCGCCTCAAATCCTCCTTGGAGCCATCATAAGTAATATAATGCGTGCCCGGGATCAGGCCCCAATCTCTGTAAGCACCCATGTCTTGTCCAATATAGGCGCAGCCGCAGGACATCCCTTCCACAAAACCGATGCCTGGAATTCCGAGAATTTCCTCGCCCACAATGCACATCTTGTAGCTGTTGAACGCCTCAACCATATCAAAAGAGTAATATTTCTTCTGCTTTCCGGTAAAAAGACGGTTATAGACCTTTTTGTAAATTTTTACGGGAAAAATATCTTTTTCCTTTACTTCCTTTCCGGCGTTGTCCTCCAGATAATCACTGCTGGTACAGTAAATGGTATCCTTAAAATACTCTGGATTGTCTTTAATCTGTTTCCTGGAAGGCTGATCACAGGGATCTCCATATGTACTCAAAAATTCCTCATGGTTTTTGTATGTGATCGTTCCTGTTGCAAAAGCCATATTTTTACGTTTGGCAAACGGTGTTTTGTTCTGGAAACGCTCCGCATACACAAATGGATGGACAATCCAAGGCTTATCCACGCTGTAGTACCTACGGTAAAGTTCGCAGTTCTTTTCAAGATTCACCTCGCCAAAAATGCAGCTCACATTTGCGTTATTGATGATATCGCTCTCGCATGCCCTCCCATGGAAATGGAGCATACTGAGTGCTTTAAAAGCATCTACGCCGGATATACCTCTGAAATTATCACCACAGACATTATAAAGAATCACAATATCTGTCGGTCTGATATCAGAAGGCTTTTTTATCAGGGTAATCGACTGCGGATCAATCTTGTTCACTTTCATCGTTTTCTTGTTTTCTAAAAATCTGAACTGATTTAGGATCTTTGACACAGTCTTGTTCCCGCTTCTCAGGATTGAAAAGCCCTCATCATTCACATAATTACAAATCTCATATTCCGGATGAGCCAGCAAATAATTCATTAAATATCCATGCTTAATCGCCGCCGAAAATTTGAAAAGATATACGGACGCTGTTTTCACAAGCATCCAGTCTGAATGTAAATTCACAAATACAATTCGCTTTTTGTCGCTCATCGTTCAAATACCTCTTCCATCTCTGTTATCATTGTCTCTATGCTGTACTTCTCCAGCTTTCTCTCATCTAGAGTAAGGGATATATTTCCATCAATTATTTTATTGATCTGGGCAGCCCAGTACCCAGCATCTTTTTCAAGTGAAATCGGCAAGCACAAGCCGCAATCCACTTCCTTGGGAACAACTTCTGATATTACACAAGGCAATCCGGCTGCTTGCGCTTCTACCAATACGATTCCCAACCCTTCAAATCTGCTTGGAAGCAAGAACAAGTCAGATGCGCATAGGATATCCGGAATATCGCTTCGATAGCCAAGCAGCTTTACATGAGTGCCAAGATTATACTCGTTTATTTTTTCCCTGATAAGATTCTCATCCTCGCCTTTTCCGCACCACACCAAATCTACGTCATCTCTTATTTTTGATAGCTCCCAAAAGATGTCCAACAGAAATTCCGGGTTTTTCTGTAGTGAAATTCTGCCTACAGTTGCAATCGTATGGGTATTATGAAAAGATAACTTTTTCTTTATTATTTCCTTGTCATATTCTTTTCGGTAGTCGTGAAAATCAATCCCGTTATGAATGACTTTCGCTCTTGGATCATTCCTCCATTTATCTTTGAACAAAAAATCCATTGCCGGTACTGAACAACCACACCTCCGATTGGAGAAGCTCCAACACATCCATCTCATAATTGCCTGATAGATCCTCACTGGTAAGGTTTTCCCCTGGGACAATTCCCTTCCCTGCTGAGAATTATGGGAATGGCACTCACGCACTGGTACTCCGGCAAACCATGCAACAAACATCTGCGGACCATTAAAGAGATCGATATTTGTCTGAAAAACATCATACTTTTCTCTCTTTAACTCTCTATAAAGCAGTCCCAAATGTTTGAGTTTGGTCCCTATTCCCCATAAATGGCACGTTTTCACAATACGGGCCCCCGTATTCGACAGTTCCTC
>CAYRZL010000119.1:0-6451 GCA_964428795.1 uncultured Lachnospiraceae bacterium
AGTGAAAAAACATCGTATCGTTTTCACAACCATACGATGTTTTTATTTATCTTTTACACAGAAAACAAATAGTCGATCAGCTCATGTCCATGTGGTATCAGTTTTCCTGCGGCCTGAGCCTCACGCTCATTATAATGCCAGGTATGATCCTGCAGATCGTTACTGTCATAAAGCATATATGGCACATTATCCGCACTGTGGGTCCTAATACAGATCGGTGTCGGATGATCCGGAAGCACGACCATTCGAAAATCTTCCCCTGCCGCTTCTAATCCTTCTTTGATCGGTCGGATGATGCGGTCATCCAGATACTCGATGGCTTTTACCTTGCGCTCCACACTTCCCTGATGTCCCATCTCGTCCGGGGCTTCCACATGCACATACACAAAATCATAACCGTCTTTCGTCAGCACGTCCACAGCCGCCCGGGCTTTTCCCTCATAATTGGTATTCAGGCCGCCGTTTGCACCCTCCACGGTAATGACTTTCATGGAAGATCCGACCGCAATGCCTTTCAAAAGATCTACCGCTGAGATCATGGCTCCTTTTTTTTTGTTCTTTTCCTCAAAAGAGGATAATGCCGGCCTGGTACCTGCTCCCCAGAACCAACAGCAGTTTGCCGGGTTTAGTCCGGCTTTTTTCCTTTCCACATTGATCGGATGATTTACTAAAATATCATAGCTTTTTTTCATCATGCCGCGCAGCATATCATCCTCCGGCAGATGCTGTCCGATGGTCTGTCCCAGCACATCATGGGGCTGTACCAGATCCACCACCTGACCTTTATCCCAGATCAGCAGATGTCTGTAGCTGGTTCCCACATAAAATTTATAGGTATCTGTCTCCAATTCCCTGCGCACAGCTTCCAGCAAAACAGCCGCATCCTCCGTGCTGATCTCCCCGGAGCTGTGATCGATAATGGTTTTATCCTCAAATGTTTCCTCATCCTCAGAAATGGTAACGATATTACAGCGAAGTGCAATGTCTGTAGGTTTCATATCCACACCTATACTGAGTGCCTCCAGAGGAGAACGTCCGGAATAATATTTTCTCGGATTATATCCCAATACGGATAAATTCGCTGTATCGCTTCCCGGTTTCATTCCGTCCGGAATGGTATGTACCATACCGATCTCTGATTTTTCTGCCATCGCATCCATCGTCGGTGTTTTCGCATACTCCAACGGTGTCTTATTACCAAGAGCTTCGATCGGCAGGTCTGCCATACCGTCACCCAACACTACTACATATTTCATGCTGCACATCTCACTTTCTTAGATTTTAGCCCCCGCTATCATCATAGAACGCTTCTAATTCATTCTGATCCGATTTACAATGTTCCCCAACTGTTCTGCAGATTTTTCATAAGCAAAACCGTCCATTTCCTCTGTCACAAATGCAAGCTCGCCATCCACACCTTCTGCTTCTACATAAGAAACGGTTCCAAACGCAGCTTCCACTGCCGCCTTGTTTTCCGTGGTACGCACGAAATATTTGCAGGACAGTTTGCGGTAATCGATCAGCTCCACTTTCTCCGGTTCCCATACAAGCCAGATGTTTTTATCAATATGTTTTACAATATCCACTATGTCCGCTACCACTGCGCTTGCAGTCGGCAGAGAGCCTGCACCGCTTCCGTAGAACATTGCGTCTCCTAACATATTTCCTTTTACGAACACTGCGTTAAACACACCGTTCACCCCGTACAGCGGATGTGTGTCCGGCACCATGAACGGTGCAACCATTGCACAATAGCTGTCCTCCATCTTGTAGCTGGAAGCGAGCAGTTTGATTTTTCTTCCCAATGCCTTTGCATATTTGATATCTGTCGCAGAGATTCCGGTAATACCCTCCGTATGAATCTCCTCAAACTCTACTTGTCTGCCGCAGACAAGGGAGGTAAGAATTGCAATCTTTCTGCAAGCATCGTATCCCTCGATATCCGCAGTAGGATCTGCCTCCGCAAAGCCTTTCTGCTGGGCATCCTTCAGAACGTCCGCAAATTCCAGACCTTCCTCACTCATCTTTGTCATCATATAATTCGTAGTTCCGTTCAAAATACCGCTGATCTGCTCGATCACGTCCGCGGTGAGGCAGGAATTGAGTGGTCGGATAATCGGAATACCGCCGCCAACACTTGCTTCAAACAGGAAATTAACCTTCTTTTCTCTTGCGATAGCGATCAGCTCCGCACCATGCTTCGCAACAAGGGCTTTGTTGGATGTGGTCACATGCCTTCCTGCCAGCAGAGCTTTTTTCACAAAAGTGTATGCCGGCTCCAGACCTCCCATAGCCTCTACCACGACGGAAACCTCCGGGTCATTTGCGATCACATCATAATCATGTACGATTTTGGATTCGTTGATATCTCCCGGGAAATCGCGCAGATCTAAAATGTATTTTACTTCAACTCCATTGCCCGCATGTTTTTCAATGGCGTCTTTGTTTACACGCAAAACCTCCGCCACTCCGGAACCAATCGTTCCGTATCCTAATAATGCAATTTTTATCATAATTACCTCCTAATGCCGGATATTCTATTCTCTTGCCAGAATATTTAAGCCATGTATCCCCGGCTGTTTTTCGATTCGTTCTACCATATATGATACGTCCCCCGTATCATTGAGCACATCCACACTCAAAGTCAGAGAAGCAATCCCATTGACCGGGATACTCTGGTGAATTGTCAGTATATTCGCATGAAACTCAGCCACAATGTTTAATACCAGGGAAAGTAATCCCGGCTCATCATCCAGTTGGATGACCATCGTGATCGTCTTCCCTTTTGCATTGTCATGAAAAGGAAAAATGTCATCTTTATATTTGTAAAAAGAGCTTCTGCTGATTCCCACACGGTCTGTGGCTTCCTGCACCGATGACACACGCTTGGATTCCAACAGACGTTTTGCTTCTACCACTTTCAGCAACACTTCCGGGACAGCTTTTTGCTTCAAAACAAAATATTTTATTTCTTCCGCCATAAATCCTCCTGTGTATGTCTCAGAAAAACATTTGTTTTCACAACAAAGATACTTTAACACAATACAGGAGGATATGCAACCCTTTTTTTGGTTCTGAACAATCTAAAGCATTTTTAAAATTTTCGGCTGCCGCCGCCAAAAGTTCCGCCGCCCATACCTGTATGGGTGGAGCTGATAGATCCGCCGCCCTTTCCCGGCGGAGGATTTTTCGGAATCCGTCTGGTCGTCACATAGCGATTGATCAGCCGGTCATTGTCATATGTAACATGCAGTCTGCTATGCTGAAAAAATCCGTCTTTTTCCACGCCCAATTTCAGGCGGTATTTTCCGGTGATCAAAAGCATACTGCCCACAGCCGCCGCGCAGCCAACCACCAGCGCGAAGACCAGCTCTCCCGGCGTGATGGATCTCGGTTCCACATAAGGAGAATATTCTCCGGTCTCCGTATCGTAATTTGCCTGCCCCTTCGGAATCCCTTTTCCATAATAATAAGACACATACATCACCATGGTGCTCAGGGCATCCCCATAATCTCCGTCTGCCGCATACTCATATACATAATCCAGCGTATCATCGATCCGGTCATCGGTCATATAGCGGATCGCCTCACCGGATGTCACCAATGCGATCTCCCGGTTATCCATATCCAAAATGCATACCACGCCATCTTCCTTTGCAGCATGTTCATTGAAAAAAAATTCTCCATACTGCCGGGCAGTATATCCGTCCGCATCACCAATGGTCAGCACAAAAGCATCCCATCCGCTCTGTATCTCCAGTCCGCTTACCGCCTCCGTCAGCGCATCTATCTCACTCTGATCTAATATCCCGGCTTCATCATACACCTGCTGTACAGATGCATCGCCATCCGGCGAATCAGCTTCCGCAGCGTCCGCTTCCAGAGAAAATGCAGATGCCGCACCTCCCAACAGGAATATGCACATCACACATGGCAGAAATATCATTTTTATCACTCTCATACAATTCTCCAGTCCTTTCCGGCATAAATACAATAAAATCTAAAAATCTCGTCTTTACACCAGGTAGCCGATCAACAGGCAGATCAAAAATACGATGATGCCTACTATCAGTCCCAAAAGCAGCCTTTTCCTTTTATCCACCGGCAATTCACCGAACACTTTTCCATTCTGACCATTCATGGAATAATAATACATTTTCCCGTCAGAGCCTTTATATGTCACAGTCCAGACCGGAAGCAATACATAAGACCAGTCCTCTTCTTTTGTATGAACAGAACAGTTCCCCGGCTGTACCATCGTATATCCCTGAACACTCCGGCGCAGCAATTCCTTCGTACCGTTTTCCAGATCCTGATGCACCTGATTCTCCAGATCCCGTTTTTCCATATCTCGTTTTTCAGCCAGAAAACCGGACAGGTATCCCATCGAAAATGGCTTTACCCTGCTCATATCATAAGGCAGGATACCCCGCATAAGAATCGCATTCGCTTTGGAAAGTGCATTATTTGCCAGATCAGTTACCTGCACATCTCCTGAACGCTCAATGCGGTATACGCTGGTCTCTGTATATTCAATATCTCCCGCAACCCAAACGCGAACACGGTTCCCCTGTGTATCCAATTCTCCATGCACTACACCGTCTACCACCCAGTAGGGGAAATAGACGCCGGAAAGCTTTTCCACCTGACTTTTCTTAAAAAACGCTTTCGGCACAAATTTTTTGCTATGTACAAATTTAAAAAATGCGTCCTCCGCCTCTTTCCGGTCAATGGCAAAGGGGATGATCTTATCCGGCAGGAACTCTCCGCTGACACGTCCCTGCAAAACAACCGGATTGTGACAGTAATAGCAAAACGTTGCCGCAGTAGTCTCATCGGTTACAATCTCCGCTCCGCAGCTCGGACAGTGATATACCACTGCCCGCTCTTCTGTATCCTGCTTTGTTTCATTCTCACTTGCGCTCTGTCCGAAGGCACGCTCCTCCCCGGCTTCCTGTGACTTGTCCTTCTGTGCCGACTCCATCTCATCAAGCTGTGCCTGGGAAAAAGCAGACATACAATACTCACACTTGTATGCACCGGAAGCCGGATCAAAGATCAGCTCACCGCCGCAATTCGGACACTTAAAACTAACAACTGACATATCGTCTCCTTACTTTGCAGGTTTTCCACATTCACTGCAGAATTTTCCCGTATTTACCGTTCCGCACTCACAAGTCCACTGCTTTGCCGGGGCGGGTTTTCCGCACTCACTGCAGAACTTTCCTGCATTTACCGTTCCGCAGCTGCAGGTCCAGCCCTGCGGCTGTCCGCCGATCACATACCCGGTTGCCGCCTGACCGCCTTGGGGCATCCCATTTCCATTATTCATCTGCATCTGAGCCATGTTCGCCTGAGAAGCTGCGCTCATGGCGCTTCCGCCCGCATTCATCCCCATATTCATTCCCATAAATCCGGTCATGGATCCTGCGCTGTTTGATCCCGCCGCTTCCATACCTCTGGCAATGGCTCCCTGCACATAGCCCTCGCGGATAGAAGGATCTCCAAGCATAGCGCCCTGATTTCTCATATTGATCAGCTTTGTGGATTCCTCATCGTAAGAAATGCTTGCAATTCCAACAGACTGAATCTCCATGCCTCTGGCGTTTTTCCATTCATCATCCAGCGTGTCCGCCATATATTTTCCCAGTTCACGCCCCTTAGAGGATACAAAAGAAATACGAATGCCATCTGCAGACATCTGGTTGATGGAAGACTGCAGGGCTTCCAGAAATTCGTCCATATACTGCTCATTTATCTCACTGATCTCTACCCTGTCTTTGTTTCGGGGCACAACCTGTGCATAAAACCGAAGCGGGTCGGTAATTCGTATGGAATAGGTTCCGTGAGCACGCAAAAACAATTCCGCATTGTAAAATCCGTCAAAATAGTTGATCGGATTGCGCGTACCGAACTTGATTCCCTTGATTTCCTGTAAATTGATATAATATACTTTCTGAGAAGCAGGCGTCACACCGCCAAATTTGATACGCTCAAAGGAATCCTGCAGCGCATCGGAAAAAGAGCCGCTAAACATGGAGGGCTGAGAAGAATTTTCCACCTTAAAATAACCCGGTTCCGCGGTGTAATCAATCACTTTTCCACCATCCACCAGCATCATAAGCTGATTGTCATACACATGAATGACGGAACCGTTTGATACCGTATTATCACTGCCCCGTTTATTCTGACCTTTTCTGACTTTCACGCCGCTGGTAAATACGGTCTGCGCTCCCATATCATCCGGTTCAATGACTTCCAGCCACTGATCTGCCAATGTACTGCCGATTGCACCTGCAACTGCTCTGATAATTCCCATTTTGTTCCTCCTCGATTATAATTCGTTTTTCACTTCCACTGAATCAACTTTTCTGTTATGATTACCAAAAATCAACATTATTACTATATAGTATACAATATTTATTGCAAAAAAGATAGGGCGGAAATGCCA
>CAYRZL010000120.1:0-6449 GCA_964428795.1 uncultured Lachnospiraceae bacterium
TATGGGGAGGATGTTATAATAAGGTCACATTCACGAAAGCCAGTAAAATCAAGTGTTTCCACTTGTTTTCCCAGAACAGAAAAGGAACATTTTAACCGGTATTTTGAAGAGAATCTGCCCGGGTTGGATTCAAAATGCTGGTGTGGATGTGATTTGTAGCAATGACGTAACATGATACCAGGGTCAGAAAGTCATGAAAAATATGCTTGCATATTTTTATATGACCTTTTGACCCGCAAAACACGAACAAGTAGCCATTTTTCGAAGGAAAATGTGCGGATTGTGAGTGGTTTAGGACTGTGGGAGTGCATAGCACGAAGCAGTCCGCAGCAGAGAAAGGAGTAATTATATGGAACTGACTTATACAAATGTGAACGGGTACTTAATCCCCAACCTGGAGTACAAATCCGGTGAGCAGATGGCGAAGCTGGGGAAATACGGATTTCTCCGAAGAGACTATCTTAAGAATCATAGGAACACGAGGTATCAAATCCTGCTGTTACAGGATAAGATTGGCGAACATCTTCTTGAGATAGACCGGTGTGCAAGGGAACGGGAGGAAGTGATCCTGAAACAATTAGAAGAAAGCGACCCATTGCCGGATAAGGCGGCAGACCAGATGGCATGGTTACGGGCAGCGAACCGGCACAGAGCGATTGCAGAAGAAATCATTCTGGCAGAGCTGATATACGTTTAACAGAGAAAAATAGAAAAGAGTGAGCAGAGAAAGGCGTAGGTCATAGAAATTGTGGCTTGCGCTTTTTCTTTGTCAAATGGAAAGGAGAGGATAAAATGTCACAGGTTTTCAGAGTAGAGAGAACGAAAAATTTTACAGTTATGAGCAACCATCATTTTAAGAATAAGCAGTTATCTTTGAAAGCAAAAGGTCTGCTGTCTTTAATGCTGAGTTTGCCGGATGAGTGGAATTATAACATGCAGGGACTTGCAACATTGAGTAAAGATGGGATTGATTCCGTGCGTTCAACACTAAATGAGTTAGAACATCATGGTTATGTGGAACGGAACAGGATACGTGATAAAAATGGGTGTTACAGCGATATAGAATATATTGTTCGTGAAGTGCCTGTTGGAGAAGTGCAGGAGCAGGGATAGATTTACAGTGCAGTTTGGACATCCAATAATTAGTAGTCCGGACATCCAAAATCTTGTAGTCCGGACAACCAATTTATGTATGTCCAGGATTCCAATATAGGTATTTCAGCAGTTTGGATAAGCCAACAATGGAAAATCCAATGTTGGAGAAACGAACACTATAAAGCATATATTGTATGAAATACTAAGCAATTAAGTACTTAAGAATCAAATATCCATCTTATCAATTACTTATTTTAGAGTGATACAGAGAATAGTTAGAAGCGTTCACAAACAGAAAGAATGAGGTATGAATTTATGAGAATGATGAGAAACAGCAACAATGAGACAATCATGGTGATCGGTGTGGATCACGGCTATGGCAACATGAAAACAGCCAATAAATGCTTCCGGGCAGGCGTGTCCAGATATGATACGGAACCGATGTTCCAAGACAAGCTGCTTGTCTATAACGGAGGCTATTACCAGATCGGTGAGGAACACAAGGAGTTCCGGGCAGAGAAAACGGGCGATGATGATTATTATGTGCTGACACTGGCCGCTGTCGCAACGGAACTGGAAAATGCAGGTCTGGATCATGCAAAAGTACATCTTGCGGCAGGACTTCCACTGACATGGGTCAGCAGCCAGAAAGAGAGTTTCCGGGAATATTTACTCCAGTGTGATACAGTGGAGTTCAGTTACAAAGGGAAAACATATCATGTGGAGTTTGTCGGTGCAGATATTTTTCCACAGGGATTCTCCGCAGTGGCATACAGGCTCCGTGATTTTAAGGGCATCAATATGCTGGCGGACATTGGAAACGGTACGATGAACATTATGTACATCAACGATTCCAGACCATCGGAGAAGAAATGCTTTACTGAGAAATACGGAACCCATCAGTGTGTCCTTGCAGTCAGGGAAAGCGTACTCAAGCAGACAGGGGTTGTTCTGGACGATCTGGTTATCGAGCAGGTGATCCGGACAGGAACAGCAGACATCAGCGAGCGGTTCTTTTCTGTAATCAAAGAAGCAGCCGAAAATTATACCGCAGATATTTTCCGGAAACTTCGGGAGCATGAATACAATCCGGAAGTCATGCGGCTGTATGTAGTCGGTGGTGGTGGCTGTATGGTTGAGAATTTTGGTAGCTATGATAAGAGCCGGGTAACCATTGTCAAAGATATCTGTGCCACCGCCAAAGGTTATGAAATGCTGGCAGCAAGAAAAATCCAGAAGAACGGAGGCAGGAATGCATGAGAAAGGAAAGAAAGATACTCAACACCAATATCCGGCTGAACCTGCTGAACGAGCAGGACAGGCAGGCATGGGAATACCTGCAGAACATGGACCGCAAAAAATATAAATCCTATTCCAGAGCGGTTGTGATCGCAATCAACGACTATTTCTCCCGGCAGGAACAGATCGAAGCAGACCCTTTTCTGACGAGCAGGCAGAAAGAAGATGAATTTCTGGAAAAGGTAGAACAGGCAGTAGAGCGGGGGGCAAGGGAATCCATGCCCCTTGTGCTTGCAAAAAATCTGATGGGGATATTGTCACCCTATATGGTGGAAATCGCACAAGTCGGAGAAAACAATCCACGGGCGGTTCCAAAGCTGGAGTACAGGAAAGAAACAATCAATTTAGAACAGGAAGAGGATGCTGATGCTGCTTTAGATTTTGCGGACAGCTTTTGAAAAACGGGAAAAGAAAAACAGCTCGGCTATTGATTACCGGGCTGTTTAGAAAGGATTATTCTTTTTGTGGGGATATGGGCGTTTATCGTCAGTCAGATCAAGCAGATAATCAACACTGGTTTTATGGAACTCAGCCAGTTTGATCAGAATCTGCGTGGGAATATCCACATCGCCACGCTCATAGTTGCTGTAAATGCGCTGGCTGCAATTCAAAATTTCACCCATCTGTTTTTGAGTAAGATCACGATCTTCTCTTAAGTTGCGGATTCTACTATACATTGGTTCCACCTCATGGGAATATGATACCTTAGCGAAATATTCACTATTGATATTTAGCGAGAATATCGCTAGACTAAATTTACAAGGAGGTATCAGGTCATGGGGAAACGGATCAGGAAATGCCTGAAATGGATTTTCCACATAAGTCTATTTTGCGGATATTTTTATATATTATTTGTCAATCTGGTATATGGATTTTCAGCTGGTGGGATCAAGAGCAGGTGGGATGCAGCTAAGATATTGATCGTAGCTTTTATTTTGGCAGCGGGCCTGCCGGGAATTATCTGGTATCAACATCACCAAATTGAAAAACTGGAACAGGAACTGGATGATATTGACAGTATCTGATCAGAAATTAACAACTTAATGACAGTAAAAAACGATGGCAGTTGCAGCAGTTTTCCGATGTACAAATCGGATCCTGTTTATGGCTGCTATTTTTGTTTTTATTGGCAGTGTAGAAAGCGCAATCAGATACAAAATGGCAGAACCGCAGTGAAAAATAGATGGCTGGGCATCGGTTGCTGCCTAAATGCCGGATACGGCATAGAATTGTCCGGTACTTCGCACCGGAGTGGGATACAGCAAGATTATTCCAGAAAAGACGGGATCTCTGGCAAGGGGATATCCCTTCTTTTTTTCCAGAATCTCCCCGTATCCCACAAAACCACTGTCATCCACCATCATCTCCGGAAAAGATAATCGTTGCAGGAGAGCAGGGCTGAGTGCTGCCGGATATGGTGGCAGATGACAGGCAAGTTTCGCAAAGTGGCAAGCCACTATGCACCGGAAGCAGCCTATGGGCTGTTCCTAAACTTGCCAGAGGGCGCTGCCCCTTGGAACCCTGGCCCGCCAATGCGTGTAATTGCCTTGAAAATGTCCCCCGGACATTCTCCAGACAACTTCACAGATTGGCTAGAACTTCGTCCTGCACCTACTAAAAGGGACTTCGTCCCCTTTAGAATCCCCTTTGCCGCCAGAACGGCATTGGCAGCACTGCCAGAAACTGGCAAAAGAATGAAAGGAATAGAAAGATTATGAGAAAACGAAACCATACCATTACCATACGAATGAACGATAAGGAATATGAAATGCTGCAGAAGAAAATAGAAGAATCCGGACGGACACAGCAGGCGGTTGTGATCGCTGCGATTGAGGATGTGAAGATTGCATCTGCATCAGAAATAAGATCACTGCAGGAACTGAACAAGACACTGGGGGAGATGAATCGGCTGCTTCGTGGAATTGGCACCAATATCAATCAGATTGCACGTATAACGAATGCGGGCGGTTACCCGAGAATGGATGTTCTGAAGCAGATGGGTGAACTGATCGCCGGTTACCGAAGGGGGTGTGAAGAGATTTGGCAATCAATAAGACAATTAATAAGCGGACAAATACCCACGGGGCAATGAGAAACTGCATTGAATACGTGCTCCGGCCAGACAAGACGGACGAAAGATTCGTCTATGTGACCGGGCCTTACTCTTACGATGAAGTGAATTATGATCTGGTGTACCGGACATTTTTGGAAGAAAAGAGGTTATGGGGAAAAGATTCCGGACGCATGTATGCGCATAATATCATTTCCTGGCATAAAGACGAAAAAATTACGCCCGAGCAGGCATTGAAATTTGGTACAGTATTTGCCGAAAAATGGTTTTCCGGATTTCAGACCTTGATCAGCATCCACCGGGATAAGGAGCACATCCACTGCCATCTGGTCACCAATTCCGTCAGCTATGAGAATGGAAAGAAACTGCACAATTCCAGGAAAGATCTGGAACGGATGAAGCAGCTGGCCAATCAGATGTGCCTGGAACGTGGACTGTCGGTAGCTGAAAAAGGCAAGCGTTTTGACGGGAGTGAGATTGAAAAAGGCGAGGTTATTGCATGGAGCAAGGACAAATACAATCTGTTCCGGAATGAGACGAAAGAGAGTTACGTGGCAGATTGTGCTATGGCGTTATTGTCTGCTATAGAAGTATGTAAAAACAGAGAAGAATTTATAAACAAAATGAAAGAAGCCGGATGGAATGTAAACTGGAGCGAAAAAAGAAAACACATCGTGTTCCAGAATCAGTACGGTAAAAAAGTCCGGGACAGCAACCTGTCGAAAACGTTCCATCTGGATATCAGCAAGGAGGCGCTGGAAAGTGAATTTAACAGAAATGAAGAAAAAGAAAGAGACACCACAGGCCGAGATCCAGGGACAGACGATGTACTTGGCAGATACTACCGACAAGTGGAAGACGCTGTCGCAGGAACAGGCAGCGACAATAGATGCCCTGATGAAGGAACGGGACAATCTTTTGCAGGAGCAGAAAAGAGACCGGGAGTTGAACACGAGGTGTTTGGACAGGATCCAGGAATTCAGGAGCAGCAATCAGAAGATATTATCCGAAAATCACAGCTTGCAAGAAGAACTGCAAAAGGCAGTCGGGGAACTTCAGAAACTGCAAACCGAATTGTCCAGAACGCAGAATATCAATCAATCCTTGCAGAAGAGCAACGACGATCTGAGGAACAGAAACGGCTTGCAGAGCAGGAGAGAGCAAAGGCAGCTCGAAGAAAAAATAAACGTCGTTATGGCCCAGAACTCTAAGCTGGAAGCAATGGTCGATCAATCTTCGGTGGAAGCTGTTGACAAAGCACAAAAAGAAAAAGAGGCTGCAATGAAAAAGGCGGAGCAGGAAATCTCAGATGCATCCTTCCGGGAGAAAAAAGCCCGGAGGGATGCAAAGCAGGAAGTGGAGCGGATTAAAAAGATAACTCAGAAAAAAGTCCAAGAGTCTACAGAAGTAGCATTTACTTCGTATATGGCCATGGTGGTAACTTGGATTCTTACATTGGCAAAAAATGAAATCTTACTTATGGATATTGCATCTGCAGTGACGTTTCCGTTTACTTTAATAAACAAAATTATAGAATGGATGATTTGCCCAACCTATGTAAATTGTGGACTATCTGGAATGGAACAGCCCGTCGCTTTTGGCGCAGTGACTGCATGGATAGCACGGATTGTGGCAGTTAGCCTAATTCTTGTAGGAGTAGCCATTGTTGGTACTCTGGTCTATTCGTTTTATGAGGAGTACAGAAAACAGTGGGATTATATATCTATGTGTATCTTAGCACTTGTGACAGCGATCCTCGTTACAGTTGGTGATATGATACGAGATGTACTGCCAGTGAATTTGGTCGTTCTGTTTGTTGTGATTATTGTGATAAGTATAGAAATAAGAAAAAGGATAGAGGAACAACATCATTAATGAGTATTTTTATAGTTACGATATTGTGTAGGCTTGTTTTACAATTTTTCTTTTAAAACACTAATGAATCATATTAAATCATAGAACACATGGTTGTTTTTCGAGATAA
>CAYRZL010000121.1:0-1249 GCA_964428795.1 uncultured Lachnospiraceae bacterium
CTTATACCCGCCTTTAACCAGCATTTTGCCACACTCGATGATGATTGTTCCCTTCGGATCAGTCACAACATAGCTGACATTAGGTGTCATCTGCATAAGATTTGGCTTCACATAGAAGCGAGTCTTACCGGAACCGGAACCACCGATTACAATGACATTCTTGTTTCTGGCATACTTTGGAAGCTTTGGTCGGCTACTCATCATAAGACGTTCTGTCTGCGTGAGAATCACATTATTCTCAAATACCGGATCAATGAATGGTTCAATATCTTTCGGTGTCCCCCACCGGGCAGAACCATATTCCTCTCCCTGCCGGAATTTCTTTGCATTTTTGCCTTTATAATACACAAACAGTTTTAAAAGAATTGCTCCGGTCACACCGGCAGCAATATCTTCCAGATGAAAACTTGGGAAAGGATTCTGGAATGCCAGACTAAAATTCAGGAATAATACTCCCAGCCTTTCTACAACACTTCCTCCTACACAATGTCGAAAAAGCCATGCTTCCTTATCTACCAGATAAAAGGCAATCACATACGGAACATTCATTGCGATGGCTTTCTTCTTATCCATCATCTGTAATTTTTCGTGAAGTCTTACAAAGATTTTATTAGCCCATGCACTTCCTCCGGTTTTCTCAGAAGGTACTTTTTTCCTTTTCTGACTGCCCGGACTTCTTGGCATATTGGTTTTCTTTTTGATGCTATCTACTCTCCTCTCTGTCTTTCTGCTTTGTCTTATCCCGTTCACGATGCTTCGCAACTCTCTCTTTGGCAAGCTGAAGCTTCTTCCGGATAGACACCTTTTTGCTCTTTTTCAAGGAAACACCCGCATACTCTTTAAATGCTGCTTTCATTACATCCACATCTTTTGCCTTAAAAAAAACCAGATAGCGAGGAGGATTTACGGAAGAATCACGTTTTAAACTGTAATCTATCCCATACTTCCTTGCCACCCGGTCAAAAGACTTGATGTTATTATCTGTAATTTCAATATTGGTAAGTTCACTACCCTGCTGCACCAGCTTTTTCAAAGTCTGCTTTCCCTGTTTCTGCTCCGGCTCCCTCTTTTTACCCGGATCATTTATCGTCTGCTTACTCTGCTGTTTCTTTTTTTCCATATCTGCCAGATATTTTCTCATAGCAGCTTTCAGCAAAGCAGCCGACATTTTTACTCCCCGGACACAAAGGGAAATCGTTTTTTCATTTACTTCATCCTGCATCTTCTATGTATCCACCTCCTTCTCTAT
>CAYRZL010000121.1:1349-6316 GCA_964428795.1 uncultured Lachnospiraceae bacterium
CCATAGTCTTTTGCAATCTGCGTCACTATCAGCTGCTCCTCTGAACCAAGTATTTTGTCCAGATATTTTGCTTTCGGCTCGATCACTGCAATCGTCTTCTGTTGTGCTTCCACCTGCTTTCCGAGAAACATACATTTTGCTTTCAGTTCCTCAACCGTTTGATTCGCTAACTGCAAAGCTCTCGCCATAACCTGTTCCGGAGTATTCCATGCCTTCTCCAGTTCCAGAAAATACTGCCGGTACAGCTTACCTTTTTCTGTACGTTGAATCATACAGATCTGCTTCGCCATATCAACAGAAATAAAGTGTTCTATACCCGGACGACCACCAATACTTTGTCCCATTTTTGGGAAAAAGTCCTGCCCCTCAATAAAACCAAGGTCAACGATCCTGTCAAACCACATGGAATACTTTGTTTTAATTTCCAGACCGTAATATAACTCCCTTGCTGACACCAAAGGCTGCCTTCCGGTAAAATCTACCTGAATCAGTTCGTCCAATCTGCTTCCTCCCATCTTTTTCTACATCTTAACCACCTCCACCGCCATACATATCATGATTCACTAAGGCTGAATAGTAATTGCTGATTGTCACCGGAGCATTATACAAAGCAGCCAATAAATACTGCTTGATATTGCGTACCTTGCTGGTTGTCTCTTTCATGCATCCCATCACATACCGAATGTGTTCACTGTTCAGTTTCATCAGTCGGCTTTTTACAAGTTGTGCCGGCTTTTCCTCTCCACAAATGCGGATCGTTCTGCGTTCAGAACAGACAGTCTCAACGATTAATTCCAGCATTTCCTCAAGAATCCTCTGCTCATATGGATAATCTATAAGCAAAGATTCAAAAGAAAGCTGCTCCAGAAAATATTCCCGGTAATGCTCATATGTATCTATCCCGACCGCATCTTTTGAACGATAGATAGGATCATGCTCATTGCAATCTATATTTTTATAATCAGTATCATTTCCATGTGATTTCCACATCTCCTGACGTGTGTTTTTCACATCTGCTGAAATGTGATTTTCACATCTCTGGAAATGTGATTGCGGCATAAGGGCACCAACAAAATTTTTCACATAGATTACATCCGGTTTCCCAAGTCCCTGCTTCTTACGTTCAATCAGACCATGCTTCTTTTCCAATTCAGCCAGTAATTTTGTTACCTTCTGATTGCCACAGCCAAGATCACGCATGATATTTTCTACGGTATAGTAAATGAATACCCGTCCCTGTTCATCCATCCAGTGATTTCTCATGGAGAGTCCCATTCTGTCAAGGAGCAATCCGTAAAGCAACTTTGCATCTGTTGACAGATCTGCAAATACTGGATTGGAAAATAATGCTTTTGGTATCCGGTAAAAGGAAAACTGTTCCGATTCCTGCCCATAATAATACGGAAGTTCCGGACGTCCATCAGGATTCACGACGAGCCTTTAATTCCAGCATTATCTTTTCTATGCAGAAACCAATACAGGGCGATGCTCTCCCGTATGGGCAGGTATTACAGTTTCCACGATGATAAAGTTCAGCCAGTTCTTCTGCACTAGGCGGAGATTTTTCCGGCAACAGATAATAACAGCTTTTCAATTCACAGCCCTTTCTTTTCCCTTGCCAGAAATAACAGTATTTACAGGAAACGGGTTTATCTGCAGAATATCTCTGTTTACCCATTTCCATCTGAATGACACTCCTTTTCTTCGTCCGACTTCCACTTCTGCATCTTTTCCAGTTCATCATCCTCTCTGGACGCAACAATCAGACCGGAATAAAGGATAACAGCTGAAACAGCCATTAGAACCAGTCCAGATCCTATGAAAATCATTCTCACCATAACGTTTACCCCTTTCCAAACAGGGCGTTTACAGATTGTAAAACCCGCAAACGCCCAGTCAAGTTATTTATTCTTCTTTCTTCGGAATCTTAAAGCTACCGATGCTGAGAATCCGAATACACCCATTCCGAAAAGGAACAGCCATAATGGCATATTGCTTTCATCTCCGGTTTTTGGGGTATCTGTTGTCTGTGGCTTTTCAGGCACTGCCTCATCTACCATGACAACATGCTGCACTTCACCAGTATCAAGCACTTCAAACTCTACTTCTTCTGCAACCAGATAACCTTCCGGAGCAGATTCCTCACGAAGTGTGTACTTTCCAATCGGAAGCATCTCAATATAATGAGCTTCCTTGGTGGATGTCCAGCTTTCTACAACCTTTCCATCCGCATCAATGATTGACAGTTTTGCACCCGGCAATTCTTTACCGGAAATATCCTGCTTAGAAATTTCCACCTTTGTCACATCGTCTTTCATTTCAACTTTCTGTACATCAGCTGAATTTTCGATGGTAAAGTCAATGCTTTCAGCAGTAACATATCCATCTGCAGGCTTTGTTTCGATCAGAGTATATTTTTTACCAACAACCAGTTCCTTGATGATGTGTGCTTCTTCTGTAGAAGTCCATTCATCGACCACATTGTCGTTTTCGTCTGTAACTTTCAATTTACATCCCGGAATCTCCTCACCAGTAGTCAGGGCAGATTTTGTAATCTCCACTGTGGTAGGTTCATCTTCAAAAGTAAATGCAAACTGAATTGCTTTTTCACTGTCACCTGCATAGGTTGCAGTAAACTCCTGTACCTCTTCAGTATTGACAAATCCAGCCGGAGCATAGATTTCCTTTACATAGTATTTGGCATCAATCGGTAAATCGGCAATAAATGCAATCTTTCCATCGGAATCTGTTGATTTCAATTCAATGATTTCATCTGCCTCAATCAGTACCTTTCCACTGGAAGATACAATATCCTCCGTAGCAAAGAGTCCGAAAACACCGCCTTCCAGAACTCTGTCACTTCCTTTTTCTTTCTTAAGGACAGTCACTTCCACTCTCTGGCGGTTATTTTGCCAATCCTCATCAAAGGTAACTACCGGAGTATCCTGGTCACGATATGTCAGGTCGATATGACGAATTTCATCATCCAGTACATAACCATGAGCTGTTGCAACCTCTCTCACATAATATTTACCCAGTGGAAGATTCTCCAGAGAAGCAATACCATTTTCATCTGTTGTGATCGTTGCAATCTTATCTCCAGCTTTGAAATAATCTTCGCTTACACCATCTGCAGCTTTCACATCTTCTTCTGCATATACTTCAAATGTAACCTCTGTAAGATTTCCGGAAATATAGTTAAAGATATGCTCCACCATGCCCTTAATCTGGCTTGTCAGTGATACACTGTCAAGGAACTCTCCCTTCTTATTGATGATCAGAAGACCTGTCGGTACTTCATCTTTCATCTCTACCGGCTGAATCTCAGCGGTATCAGATACAGTGAAGGTCACATCAGTAGCCTTTAAGTATCCGTAAGGAGCAAATTCTTCTCTCAATGTATAAGTTTCTCCCACCACCAGATATTTAATCAGATGTGGTTCATCTTTTACAGAAGTCCAGCTGTCTACTACATTTCCGTCCTTGTCGAGAACAGAAAGGTATGCCCCATCCAGTTCCACACCAGTAGTAATGTCAGATTTTGTGATACTCACTGTAGTCGGTTCATTTTTCTTAACAGATTTCAGTGAAACGACCTTAACATCCTGTCCCTGATAAGAAGCATCAAAGTTCAACACTTCATCAGAGGATACAAAACCTGCAGGTGCAGCAAGTTCTCTCACATAATATTTTCCTAACGGAAGATCAAGTGAACATACTGCCTGTCCGTTTTCGTCTGTAGTCATCTCCTGTAACAGAGTATCTGCATTCACGATAACATTTCCATTAGATGCAATCGTCTCTGCATTGTAGATGCCGAATACAGCACCACCGACTACATTACCTGTTTCCGCATCCTGTTTTTCCACAGTTAAGGATACTTTCTGACGTTCATTGGTAAAGGAAACGGATTCTTTGATTACCGGAATGTCCTGTCCGGCATACGCAAAGTCAACTTCTTTCACAGAAGTGTTCAAAGTGAAGCCATAAGGAGCTTTTACTTCTTCCACCCGATATTTTCCAAGCGGAAGTTCTTCCACAACTGCTTTTCCGTCTTTATCTGTTGTAACTGTAGCTACAAGGGTATCTTTAACATATACCACTTTTCTGTTTCCATCTTCCCCTTTCTGATGATCCGGAGTATAGATGTCTTCTGCAGCATAAACATTGAACACAGCATCTTTCAGGGATCCTTTTTCGTATTCAAAATCATCCCCAAATCCTTTCAGTATTTCTCCATCTTTCTGAATGGTAAGTTCACCTTTCACAGGATGGTTTTCATAAACCACCTCAATGATAACATCATTACTGATGGAATCTGTCCGGTATGCTGTATTAGAGTCCACATGGATTTCCACATAATCTGTATTGAGTGTATATCCCTCCGGTGCTGTTACTTCCTCGATACGGTAATGTCCGATTTTCAGATTGTTCGGCAGGATCAGGTATCCGGATGCATCGGTAAAATAGGATTTATGCACTTTTGTCACAGGGTATGTTGTAACCTGCTCCACATACTTTTCTCTGTCCAAATCATAAATCTTGAACTCTGTGTTTGGCAGCAATACTGCCTGCTTTGTTTCATCATCTGCTTTGATGATTTTCAATTTTGCTTCAAATTCCTTATCCAGCAGCACTCTCCAAACCTGTGGTGTTGTCGGATGGTTTTCTGTGATGGTTACGATAAAATCATCTACCGGAGTATAATTATGTGGTGTTGTAGTCTCACGTACCACATAAGTTCCATATGGAAGTGCTATACTGCAGGCATACCCTTTATCATCGGTAAACATTTCTGTTTTGCCATCCACTGTGAGGACTACCGGTTTCGCAGATGAAAAGTCATAGCTTCCATCTTCCTTAACGCTCAGGCTGCTTTCCAAATATGCTGAAAAACCAACACCTGCAAGCAGATCTGCATCAGTTTTTCCATTATTGGCAGCTTTGATTACCTGAAATGGCTGTTT